>CAMDGW010000027.1 GCA_945897695.1 Pseudobacteriovorax antillogorgiicola
TTAGTGACGCGCGTCATCCAGTGGCGTGGACTGTTAAAGACAGTATCAATGGCGTAGAGGTTCCTGCTGATTGGGATCTTAAGGTCCTCACATTTACTCCAGACCAGGTGATTGAGGGTCGTGTGGTTGTCGTGAACGTGGATTTTGGCGCGAAGTCTGCGAAGCGTACCGTTGATTTACCAGATGAGCGAATTGACGACCAACTAACGATTTTGGCTGATGCGAAGTCAGACGTGTGCGAAGCCGTGCCAAGCCAGGCAGTATCATCTGCCGCTCTTGCTGATGATGAAGGAAAAGATAAGCCTTGGAAATCTCGCTACAAGGGGCGTGAAGTTTCGATGAAGTGTCAAGATGGAGTTGAGTACGCCGAGCTGAAGGTTGAGTATCGACACGAGGTTTCACGTACTAATAAGTTTGTTGTAAAACTCCCGCCTGGTGTTGAGCCAGACGACCCAATGCTTGGGTGGAAGGTTTATGTGGATGGCAAATTGATAACGGGATTTAAGCGGGTTGGTTCAGAGGTCGAATTAGAGGACGATCTCCTGCCACCAGAAACAAGAGTCGATGTTGAAGTGATTACTTACAGTCGCTTTGAAAAATAATAAGATTCAGTATTTTCAGGCGCATACCAAAGATCGGTGACTCAGATCTTTGGTTTTCCTGCTACAAATTCCATGCTATAACCTGTCACTTCTTCATTAGCGCAAGGGTTTAAAGACAGGTGCAGGTACTAAACAAAGGACGATTGATCAATCTGATAAAAATCGCAGTGGTGGCGGGACTGTTGTGGTGGATGGTTTCATCCGGCAAACTTTCGTTATCGCAAATGTCAGTTTTTATCAGTCGGCCCGACGTGATAGCCGTTGGTATTTTGGTTTGGTTTATTGGCCCTGTTTGTCTAGGTACCTGGCGTTGGTGGTTACTAATGCGGGGGGCTGGACTTAAATGCAGCTATTTCCGCGCTTTAAAATTACAGTTAGTTGGATTTTTCTTTAACACGGCGATGCCCGGCGCTGTCGGTGGCGATATTGTTAAGGCTATTTACATTATGCGGGATCAAGACGTGCCAAGCGGCAAGACGCCGGCCTTGCTCAGTGTTCTGCTTGACCGAATTATTGGACTTATTGGTCTTTTCGTCATGGGCGTCGTTGCGGCAGGATTTTCTTACGATAAACTCGTGGCATCGCCGGTGACCAAGAGCCTTCTTATGGGGTTGGCTGCTGTTGTTGCGGGCAGTCTTGTTTTTCTTTCTATTGTGTTTATTCCCTGGCGTGACAACAGGGATCCAGTTCATAGATTTCTATCTCTTCGGCTGCCTATCTTCCCTCTGCTTCGGCGAATTTACGATGCACTTAGAGCATACAAAGAACGCCCATTTATTATCTTCTCCACGATTTTAATCTCAGTCGCCATTCAGATGATCTTTTTAGGATACATGGGATTTCTAGGACGAGTTCTTTATGGTTCCCAGGAATTTGATGTAAGTCTTTTAGCACCCATATTCCCGTTTGGCATCCTGATCACGGCCATACCGCTGGCTCCAGGTGGGCTTGGCGTTGGGCATGCTGCCTTTGACAAGTTATTTGCAATGGTTGGCCTTCCTGGTGGGGCAAACGTATTTAACGTCTACGTGCTTTCACAACTCGTGATGAACCTCTTTGGTATTATCCCTTATCTTTCGATGAAAACAGCGCCAGCTGCTGTGAGTGTCGGAAAAACGCCAGCGCTACAATCAGAGTAAACTTTTTTTCAGAGCCAGCTAGAAGACTTACAGAAAACATAAGAAAGTAGCATGTCAACATGGCAGTGATGACTCAAGACGGTGCCGAAATTTATTTTGAAGATGTCAACGCAGATAGTTCTAAAGTGGTCACTTTGGTGAATGGCCATACCCGCTCAAGCTCAGACTTCCGAATGATGTCTCGCATCCTGGGCGAAGCTGGCTTTCGAGTGCTGGCATTAGATAATCGTGGCGCGGGCAAGAGTAAGGTGACACGAGCTTTTTCTATTGAAGATCTCTGCAATGATGTTGTAGCGCTTTGGGATCAGCTGGGTATCAGGAACTCCAGTCTTCTTGGAATTTCCATGGGTGGTTTTATTTCCCAAGGAGTAGCAATTAAATTTCCAAACCGCGTTGAAAAGCTAGTCTTAGTTTCCACGGCTCCAGAAGAGCGATTTATTAATCCGGTTGGTGGAGGCTGGATTAGTGAGGGTACAAAACTCGAAGAAAGGATGCGTACCTATTTTGCTCCAGGATTTGTCGAGCGAAACCCAGTGCTATTCAAAACAATGGTGACACAAATCAGGCAATCAATAGAAGGAACCGACTTCTCGCAGCGATCTGATATGCAGCGCGCAGCTTTGCGCGGTGCAGGTTGGCACAAAGACCTTGGCAAGATCGAGGCACCAACACTAATTATCCACGGGAAAGAAGATCTTGTGATTGACTTAGAAGGCGCCGAAAAACTAAGGGAGTCCATCGTGGACTCCCAGCTAATCATCATACCGTCCGCCGGTCATTTGCTACTGGCTGAAGCTCCTAAAGAGCTTTACCGAATCGTTCAACAATTTTTGTCTAAATAGTTCCAGACACAATTCTTACTTCTTGCTCGCTTACACCGAGGTCTGAAGCAATTTTCTCCGTAGTAAGTCCCCTGGCTAGCATCGCCCGGATATCCTGATAGCGCCGAGCTTGGAGCTCGTCCACAATATCCTCCCATGAGCCGCCAGCTTGAAGTAGTCGAGCTGCGTTTTCGGAACGAGTCACAAGTCTTGAAAGAATTTCGCGTTCTTGTTTTGCATCTTTTGCAAGCTGAGCAATGTATCGCTGTTTTTCGTTGAGTGCATTCATGGGCCCGTCGAGCTTTTGGGAGATGGTGCCGATGATGGACTCAACCTCTCTTGTGATATCACCTAGGCCATGGCGAACTTCCTGTTCGGCTTCAGTTGCAAGAACCTGCATTTGTTCCTTCATGCCCTTGACCTGGTTTTGTGTCGACAGCAGCTCGTCGCGGATCTGTGCTCGGAGTTCGAGTAACATCGAACGCTCTTCGGTCAGCTCACGAACAACTTCATGATGAGCAGACTGGCGGCGCTGGAGCCTGATATAAGCAAAAATAAGAAACATGTCTGCAGCTATAAGTAGGGAAAGAATCGCCAAGACCATTTTCAGCCCTCCTGAAGGTAGCTCTTCAGCACTAGCTCGTCAGTTTCATCAATGCTCACGGTTTGCACTGTCACGATTTTCTTTTTGCCGCGTCGACCAACGTCCTCGACGCTTACCACTTTGGCTAGAATTGGAAAGCGCGCAGGTTGATCAATGCGTCGATATTGTACAAATCTGAGCTTGCGCTGCCAATAATCAGGGATATCTAATTGGATCCGCAACAGAGTCCCAGGGGCATAAGGCGTGGTTGTTTGAAATTCAATACCGTGCGGGCTTATATGAAGGCTTTGGGTCGCCTCAAGGGAAGAATCATCTGCTGAAATGCTATAAGTCCCATAGCGCATGGACACTTTGCGAGTGCTTCTGGGGTACTTTTTGATGAGTGATGCATCAAATTTACCCGAGGTTGCGGGCTCACTAGGTTTGACGCTTGTTGCGACATCATGAATCTTCTGGGTGTCATTAGCGGATTGAAGGTCTGTAGTCATAATTAACGCCCCTTTGAGTGAATTACCCAGCTTTTTTCGCAGCAAATACTTTTGACAGTTTCTCCTGAAGCGTGGCACCAGTAAAAGGCTTGACAATGTAATTGCTAACGCCGTTTTTGACCGCTTCAATGATGTTCTCTTTTTCGGATTCAGCCGTAACCATCAAAAAAGGCAGATGTTTAAAACGTGCATCCGCACGAACCGCCTTTAAAAACTCAAGGCCGGTCATGTTAGGCATGTTCCAGTCGCTGACGATGAATTCAATGTCTGGAGTTGTTTCAAGCATCCTTATAGCTTGTTGGCCGTCTTCGGCTTCAACAAAGTTTGAGTACCCATTTTGACGCATGAGAGTTTTTACAATGCGTCTCATGGTTGGAAAATCATCCACAACCAAAATTTTCATGTCGGGGCGGCCCAGAGCCATGGCTTTCATCTCCTATTGTCTTAAGACGACGCTTATATCTCAGTCGGAAAGTATCGCACGGTGTTTCTTAAGTTTCTCGATCGCTTGCGTGTGAAGCTGACTGACGCGGGACTCGGTAACTTCTAGGATGCGACCAATCTCTTTTAGGTTCAGATCTTCGAAATAATATAGCTGAAGAACGAGCTTTTGCTTCTCCGGCAATTCATCAATGTGTTTCCGAAGAAGGTCACGAGCAGAGGCATTGCGAAGCTGAGCAAACGGGTTTTTTGAATTTGGATTCTCTAGGGACTCGAGCAAACTTCGGCGCTCGGTATTGCCATTTGTACCGCCAAAATCATCGATAGAAAGAAGCTGCACACCTTTGACCTTTGCATTCATATCAAAGAATTCTTCGATGGGCATGCCCAGGGCTTGGCTTAATTCGTCATCCGTAGCTTTCCGGCCAAACTTCTGTTCGAGATCAGCGGCCATCCTGTCAAGACGCTTGGCTTTGTCTCTCACGGATCGAGGAACCCAATCTTGGCTTCTCAATTCGTCAAGGATAGCGCCGCGGATGCGGAACTCTGCATAGGTTTTAAATTTGTTGTCCCGGCTTGGGTCATACTTATCGATGGCATCCATCAGGCCGATCACACCGGAGCTGATAAGATCTTCGATATCAATGTTGCTTGGTAGACGAGACGCTATTCTCTGCGCGACAAAGCGAATCAGTGGAGAGTAATCCATGATTAGCTGATCACGCAATTTACCGTCAACTGCCGAGTTCTCTTGCTTGTACTTTTTTACGATCGATTTCATCGAGAGGGCCTCAAATGATTACAGAGATTATTCTACCGCAAAGGAACTCGAACATGTTATGGGTCAAGAAATTGACGCTCACCGATAGGGGTCGCCATTGCATCCCAGACTCGCCCCAACCCGCCGGAACTATCTGAGAAATTGCCACTGTTTATCAATTGTAAAACCTTGCACCATGCTTGCCCCCAGCCCTGCCCGCAGATGGAAGCCATGGCATTATCAGAGCCAACTCGACGAGCGAGTACGGCTCGAATGAGGTTTGTGTCGGTTTCGACTGAGCCCGCAAAATGAACCGTACTGCCACAATAAAGCTTAGCAACGTCTGCAATCCGCATCGCTATCCTTAGACCTTCATCCTTATTAATCGTCTGGTTGATCACCAGGGCGCACTCATGACGATCGTGCTCTTCGGCCATGACTTTAATCATTGCATACGCATCTGTGATTGAGTGAGGTTCAGGTGTCGTGATCACCACAAAAATGTCACTAACTGAATTCAGCGAAAGTACTGATTCAGAAATTCCAGCGCCAGTATCGATAAAAACATAATCATACAAATCAGGAAGGCGTGAAAGCTCGTGTACAAGAAAGCTTCTACTAACCGGTGACATGTTGGCTAGCCTTGCAATTCCAGTGCCTGAAGAGATGACATCCACTCCTATCTTTGTTTGTGACACAATATCCGATATCGAGGCATGCCCTTCCAAGACATCCTTAAGTGTGCCTTTAACTTCAAGACCCATAACGACATCAACGTTCGACAGACCTAAATCTCCGTCTACAATGAGAACTTTGGCGCCAGATTTAACGGCAGCAAGCGCCATATTGATGGTTGACATGGTTTTCCCAACCCCACCTTTTCCACTTGTGACAGCAATGATTTTTCCCATGTTCTGGTCTCCCTACCGGCGTCAGACAAAATTAAAAATCTGTGTTGAGAATTTGCTCTATGATCCCTTCGCGCGAGGCTCGCTCAGGATTGTCACTTGGTACGTGAGACCATGATAACCAGCTCACCGGGAGGGACCACTTACTTGAGATGTTAAAAATGTCACCCCAAGACGGAATTTCATCAAGCTTCGTAAAGGCCACACTTGAGACGCCAATCGCACTAAAGTGACGTATCGTTCGGTCTAGGAGCGCAGGCTTTTCTGCTGCGCTGAGTGCTACGTGAAATTCCAAGGCAAGACCTTGGTTTTTGATGAGTTCAAGCTCAACAAGGCTTGATGTGTCCACGGGGTTTCGACCAGCGGTGTCGACCAGCAAAAGGTCGGTGTTTCGACACTTCAATATTGTGGGCTTTAGTTCTTCGGCGCGGGCAATGGTAAAGTGGTCAATTCCGAGAATTTTACTATAGATCTTTGTTTGCTCACTGGCGCCAAGCTTTTCGGGATCCCAGCTTAGAATTGCTACTCGATGTTTATCTTTCTTGGCGATGGCTGTCGCGATTTTAGAAAGCAGCGTACTTTTTCCAGCCCCTGGAGTTCCAAGCATCACGTGTACGCTGGTCATGCCCGCCGAATTATTCCATTTTGGAGCAATTTTAAGACGCTTCATCATCCATCTAATTAGTTGATCTCGGTAATATGCTTCAATATTATCTCCGGGAAGCTTTGTGATGTCTTGTGGTCCGGGTAGCGACGATAAGTGTCGCATCATCTCGGCGATGATTGCGGGATCAATGCCAGCTGCTTTAACAGTTCGCTCAATTGCAAATAAATGGCCTGGTACGTTGGAAGATAATTTCTGATCTTTCATAAGATCTAGAACAAGATTTTTTACTTCATGGAGTGCCCCTTCTAGAAGGCGCACCTGCCTTGCTGAGGCTACCTGTTCGGAGAGTGAACTTATTTTGTTTGAAAGCTCTTGATCGTTGGCTCTTCCAATAAGATCATTTCGCTGATTTGGATTTGCTTCAGCTCCGGGTTTCGATGACACAGAGGCCGCAGCAGTTACCTCGTAAAGTTTTGGCATCCCGCTATCACTGGCAGGTAATTCCTTGGTCGAAAGAATGACAGCATTTACGCCGAGCTCCCGCTTAACGGCAGCAACAGCATCGCGCATGGTTGTGGCTTCGAATTTTCTTACTTGCATTTAGCCCCCCTTAATAGACATCTCTTACAAAGAGACTACGCCCACCTTGTTTGTCTGAACCTCAGACGGAATTTCGTCGAACGCAAGAACAACTACACCTGGCACAAATCTATTAATCAGTTTTCGTAAGTCCCAGCGAATCCGTGATCCACAAACCAGAACGGGCATTGTGCCAAACGAATCGAACTTTCTCATGACCTCTGCAACTTGATTGAGAAGGCGCTCCACATATCGCGTGTCGATGTTGAAATAGGTAGTTCCGTCCTCTGCAGACTGCAGAGCTCCGACAAGAACGTCTTCAACAGCTCGGTCTAGGGTCGCTATATGGAGCGTATTTTCATTTGCTAGATATTTTTTAATTATACCACGGCCTAAGGATTTGCGGACATAGCGGGTCAGGATGTCGGCATGGGTAACTTTTTTGCAGTGATCGGCCAGCGTCTCAAAAATACTGTGGATATCCCGTATACTTACCGATTCTGCCAAAAGATTCTGTAGTACTTTTACGACGTCCCCGAGGGAGAGGCGGTCACTCCCAATCACTTCGTCAACGACTTTTGGTGCATCTGCTTTCAAGTTATCAATCAACTTCTGGGTTTCCTGGCGACCAAGAAGATTGTGGGCATTTTCTCCGATGAGCTTCGTCAAATGGGTCACGATTACCGTCGGACAATTAACAACCGTATAGCCACGGAAAGTAGCTTCATCTTTTTGACTCGGCTTAATCCAGAGCGCGTCGAGACCATAAGCTGGCTCTTTTGATTTGATCCCCTTGACTGGGTCTGTGATGTCTCCAGGATCCATGGCCAGCCAGTGTTCAACCATTAGATTTCCGCGACCGATGACATTGCCTTTTAGTAGAATCTGGTACTCCCCAGGTTTTAGCTGGATATTGTCGCGGACCATGACCATTGGAACGATAATTCCAAGGTCCTGGGCAAACTGTTTTCTGGCGCTTACTATTCGCTCGAGGACCTCGCCATCTTGTGTCTGATCAACAAGCGGTACAAGTCCGACGCCAACTTCGAGACTTAGTGTGTCGACATGGAGCATGTTTTCGATGGAGTCTGAGGTTCCTTCAGCAAGGCGATTTTTATTTGCCTCTTCGGCAACCTTGCTTGCCTCTTTCTCAGCGACAGTTGCAGCACTGTAACGACCTAGGAAGAAAAACAGCAAAGCTAATGCCATAAATGGCACAAATGGGAAGCCAGGCATGATGCCAAGAACAAGCATCAGACCACCACAAACATAAAGCGGTTTTGTGTGTGTTATAAACTGCCCTTGGATTTCATCACTAAGACCAACTTCCGTTGAGCTTCGTGTTACGACGATACCGGCGGCAATAGAGATGAGAAGAGACGGGATAATCGCAACAAGGCCATCACCGATCGATAAAAGAGTGTATTTGGAGGCGGCATCCTTAAAAGACATGCCGTGCTGAAGGACGCCGATGGCAAGTCCTACTACGAC
Organism: Pseudobacteriovorax antillogorgiicola; assembly: GCA_945897695.1. Lineage (GTDB taxonomy): Bacteria > Bdellovibrionota_B > Oligoflexia > Oligoflexales > RGVZ01 > CAMDKS01. The sequence goes on from CAMDGW010000027.1 coordinate 8,441, forward strand.
GTTAATGAGTGTAATAATAATTCCAGCGATTGCGTCTCCTCGCACAAACTTGGACGCACCGTCCATTGCACCGTGGAAGTCGGCTTCTTTTTCAACTTTTCTGCGACGTCGCTTAGCTTCTTCGCGATCTATGACTCCGGCGTTTAGCTCTGCGTCGATGGCCATTTGCTTTCCTGGCATCGCATCAAGTGTAAAGCGCGCGCCAACTTCTGCAACCCGCCCAGAACCCTTAGTGATAACGAAGAAGTTGACGACGTTTAAGATCAGAAAGATCACGACCCCAACAAAATAGTTACCGCCCACGACAAACTCACCAAAAGCTTGGATCACATGGGAAACGTCTCCTGTTGCTCCATTTAACAAAATAGCTCTAGTACTGGCGACGTTGAGTGCAAGGCGAAGTCCAGTTGAAAGAAGCAGAATTGTCGGAAATGTTGAAAACTCAAGTGGTTCTTTGATGTAGGTTGAGATCAGAAGAATGAATACGCCTATTGTGATAGAAATAGCAAGAAGCATGTCCATGATAATCGGGGGCAAAGGCACAAGCATAAGAAATACGCCAGCGACAATGCCAACAGCAAACTGCACGTCAGTACTTTTAACAATTTCTAGAATGCTAGGTCCAACCGGTTTCATCCGGTCCCGATTTTGCTTAATGGACTTTGCTGTAGCTTGGGCCATATATTATCTCCGCTCAGTTTTCAGTCATTTCAGAGGCTCTGGTATCTTTTGGTTTTCGCTTGATTTGAACGCCTTTAAGTTTAAATACGAACTTGATGATTTCGCTGACGGCTTGGTACATGGTCACCGGTATCTCTTCTCCCTCTTTCACAGAGGCATACAGAGCACGGGCAAGTGGTTTATTTTCCACAATGGGAATTTCAAGCTCCCTGGCGGTCTCACGCATCTTCAATGCAAGGAAGTCCACCCCTTTGGCAACGACAAGTGGTGCCGCCATTCCAATTTCGTACCGAACAGCAATTGAGTAGTGGGTTGGATTGGTAATAAGTACGGTAGCCTTCTTGGTGTTTTCAACGGTCTTTTTGGTGGCTATGTCTCGCGCCATCCGCCGCAGCTTTGCTTTAACGTGGGGGTCTGTTTCACGCTGTTTTACCTCTTCCTTTACTTCGTCTTTAGACATTTTCATTTTGTTTTCAAGGCTGATAAAGTTGTAAATAAAATCACTAGCACCAATAAACAGCATGAGGCCGACAACTCCCCAAAGCATCTGAGTGGTGATGTCCCCCCAGTAAGACCAGGCAGATGAGAAATTTGCATTGAGTAGAGATGGAACTTTCTTCCATTCGCCCGCAAGAATGAGCCAAGCCACAAGAGAAACGGCAAGTAGCTTTGCTACAGTTTTAATTGCGCCTACTGCTGTGTCTTTGGCAAATAGACGAGCAATCCCCGGTAGTGGATTAAGTTTTTCCCAGTTGAATTCGAGTTTTTTCCAAGACCAGTTAAATTGAGTCTGGAGTAATGTAACTATTGATCCCGCGGCAGCAGCTACAATGAAAACGGGTAGCGTCATATAAATGAATTCCGCCCATGTGTCGCCCAGATAAGAAATAATATTTTTATCTGAAACACGAAATGACTCAGCCGCCCGGAAGTTATTTATAAAAATGGCCTTGGATTTATAGATAATTTGTGGAGCATACCAAGTGATAAACATGGCAATCGCTGCTAGTCCCGCGACCTGACTCAGCTCCTGGCTATTGGCGACGTTTCCTTGCTCGCGAAAATCATCTCGGCGCTCCGCAGACGCTTCTTCGGTCTTGTCTTCTTGATCAGTTTCGTTTTCAGCCACAGCGTTAGTCCCCCACTATCGACTGAGCGCCACAAGGGCGGTCATTAGATGCTTCTGACTTTCAAGAAAATGAGTGTGAAGCCAGTTTGGCAGGAGAGGTAGAAGCGACATGTATAAAAAAAGGCCAACAAAAAAATTGGCTGGGAAACTCATGACAAATACATTTGCCTGCGGAACTGCACGATTTATAAGTCCTAATGCTGCCGTTGAAAAAAGTAAGCCAACCAGCAGCGGAGCTGCAAGCTGGATGGCTGTAACGAAAATGCCTCCCGACACGTTTAATAAAATTGTCTGAAGGCTCCCGCCGGGTAGAGCTTGCCCGATGGGAATGAGATTAAATGACTCCCAGATCGACTTTATGTAGATATGGTGCATATCGAGTGCCAAGAATATCAGTATGATCAAAAGTCTGTGCATGGCACTAAAGCCATTGGTCTGCTCTTGGCTTCCTGGCAAAAAAATGCTGCCAGTGTTAAAACCCATTTGTATGCCGACTAAATTGGCTGCCATAACGATTCCATCGAAGGCCAGCTTTGCAACGTAGCCAAGCACCAAACCGATAAGCATTTCTTTAATCATTAAGAGGCTGAGGGTTGTGACGTCAGTAAGGGCTGCAGTGACTTGTTTTTCGTAGCTTGCTGGCAGTAAAGGGTAGATGCCAATCGTAAGAGCTAATGAGAGAAGAATACGTACGCGGACGGGTACATTTGACTCGCCAAAAAGCGGCAACAGCGAAACAATGCAACTTATTCTTAAGAATGTTGCTGCTGCCGTCAGTATGTCGCCTGTATCGAAAGCAAACACGAAAAGTATCCCCGCTAATGAACAATTGTTGGAATCTGATTAAAGATTCCAATCGTAAAGTGAATGAATGTCTCAAGGATCCACGGTCCAGTTACAGCGAGTGCGACGGTCATGACTAGAATTTTCGGAATAAAGCTAAGCGTCTGTTCGTTGATTTGCGTTGCCGCCTGAAGGACCGAGACGATCAATCCCGTAATCAGAATGGCTAGTAACGCCGGCGCAGAGATGAGGCTAGCAATCCAGATTGCATTTAAACCCAGATCAATGACAGTTTGCTCAGTCATGATTGCACCTCATTTAAGAATAAGTGTGGAAGCTTTTGACAAGCGCCCCAACAATCAGCGACCAGCCATCGACCAATACAAACAAGACAAGCTTAAACGGCAGTGAAACAACCGTCGGTGGCAGCATCATCATGCCCATGGCCATGAGAATCGCCGACACAACCATGTCGATCACCAGAAAAGGTATGTAGATAAGAAACCCGATTTGGAATGCCGTCTTCAATTCACTGATCATGAATGACGGAATCAGGACGCTCATGGGGATATCGTTTTCATTTGATGGCTTGCCAAGCTTGGATAGGTTCATAAAGAGCCCAAGATCAGCTTCCCTGGTTTCAGCAAGCATAAATTTGCGAACAGGCTTTGTAATCTCGTTGAGTGCTTGATCTTGGGTTATCGCATTTTGAGTAAGTGGGGTGATGACGCGGTCATTGATCGGACCCCAGACCGGAGCCATGGTAAACATTGTCAAGAATAAGGAAAGTCCAAGAACCACCTGATTTGGTGGCATCGTGTTGGTGCCAATGGCTTGCTTCAGAAAACTTAAGACAACAAGTATTCGTGTGAAAGATGTCATCATAAGAAGGATGGCTGGGGCAACACTAAGCACCGTAAGAATACTAACAATTTTGATGGCCGGGACAACCGCTGTAGGGTCGTCGGTCTGACTGAGGTTAACTTGGAGTTTCGGTAACCCTGTGTCTGCAAACGCGCCCGATGCTAGGGCGACGGCTGCCGTTGCCAAAGCTAAGCCAATGATTATTTTTCTTCTATTTGTAGTTAGCATCTTCTTTGTCCTATCTGGGTGACTCGATTATCCCGGAGGCAAGTTTCTCAGACGGTCACGGAGCATGCGTGTAATATCCTCATCTTTTTTGGCCGGCTTTATCGAGACTGAACGTGGCCCGTCATCATCGATAGCTACATTGATGCTGTTTGAAGTTGTGTTATGAGCTTTTGCACCTGTGCTTGTTGATCCCGCAGACATTGGAAGCGTTCGCCTCTGCGCTTTGGTAGCCGGAACTTCATCCGGAGCTTTAAGACGGATTTCAGCATTCGGATTCGCCATTTGGAGTTGAGAAGCAAAATTTGATATTTTTGGCTTGGACTCAATCGCAGTTAACATGTTGATTGACTCGGGGCCAACGCCTAAAAGGATTTGTTGCGACCCTACCTGAACCAGGGTCAATCGCTGCTTTTGGCCGATATTGATCGTGGATAGGACCTTCATAGTTGCCGGCTCAATTGAGTCAAAGCCACCTTTTGCAGACGCCAAACGACGGCGTTTTGCGCGGACGGATTGTACTCCCAAAAACAGTAAAAACATGATTGCGCAAAATCCAGCAACTTTGGTTAGCTGACCGTAGAGTTCCTGCACAGGATTTGATTTAGCTGCGGCCTCATTGGAGTTTTTTCCAGGGGAAGCAATGAGATCTGATGGAGCGGTCAGGCCTTTTTCACTCGTGGTTTTTGCGATTATTTCAGACGCACTTGGCGATTCAGAGGTCGACCTTTGCGGGGGAGCAATTAACTGTTCGAGTTTTTTATGGTCAATGGTAATGACTAGGCGGTCACCCAAAAGTTCAGCGGTTGTTGCAAGCTTGGCTTTTGATGCATCCTGGTTTGTAAATAGGCGGAGAGCCCCGTCAGTGTCCCCGACTTGGAACGTTGCCATTTTTTTAAGGAATGGGCCATTGCCATCGATAAATTCCCCCGATGCAGCCACGTGGGTTCCCGGCATTTTTATCTGAAGGAAGGTTCCATGCTCCTCAATATTTATATCTTTCCAGTCAGGTGACGTGTTGAGTCTGGCAGTAACAATAGTCATGTCACCTTCGACTTCAGTCGTCACGAGCCCAAGCTCTGGATTTTTGATTGCTTGTTTTTTCTCGAGAGCTTCTTTTTGAGCTGAAATTTTCTGTGCAGCTGCTTGAGCAGCAGATTTTTGCCTGACAATCTTTTGCGCCTGGGCTTTTTGAGCGGCCAATTTTTGGCTCGTCGCTTTCTGTGTGGCTATCTGATCTTTGATCGTTTGTTCCGGAAGGTTTTTTTCAATAGCCGCAGATGAAAGTGCCGCTTGTTCCGGTAAGTTTACCTCAGATGGAGATGCTACAGCTGCTGCTGAAGATAGACCGTCAACGTTCGGCAGGGGTGACTGCGGAGCTTTTGGTGTATTACCGTATGCTTGCGCAGCCAAGGTCAGAGCCGTTAGAGCTGGAATAAATTTAGTCCACATAGCTGGTCTCCATTAAGATTTTTACGATTGCCCAGATTAAACAGCGTCTTTACTTACGCCAAAGTCGCCAAGACCAAACTGGCTGACTACATCGGTGAGTCGGACGCCAAATTTTTCATTAACAACAACGACTTCTCCCATCGCCACAAGTTTGTCGTTGATGAGTATTTCCATTGGCTCCCCAGCGATTTTTTCAAGTTCGATCACTGACCCTTGGCCAAGCTGGAGGAGGTCATTTACCAGCATCTTCGTACGACCTAGTTCCACGCTTACTTTTAGAGGTATGTCTAAAATCATTTTCAGCTTGGAGAAGTCAGTCTTTCCAAGTCGCGAATTCGTAGCGTCAGCGCCTGCGCGCTGTCCATCTTCGTTTTTAGCTCCGTCTGGCCCACCCGCATCTGCAAGTGCATCGTCTAATTCGCTGCCTAGGCCGAAGTCCTCTGGTTTTACTCCACTGCCATCCATTGCCATGATTTACTCCTTAATTTGGTCGCGTGTTCGGGTTAGCCGATCAGATCAGTAATTTTTATCGCCCTATTTCCCTTTGAAAGTCCTGGAATACCTTTGAACTTGGGAAGTCCTTCCACTAGTACATCGAGGGGCAGCGTGGCATCCGTGTTTAACTGAATAATGTCACCAGGCTCCAACTCCATGAGGTCTCTTACGGAAATGTCCGCGTTTCCAAGCTTGACATTAATATTTGCGGTGGTTTGCATGATTTGTTCTTTGATTCGATTGATCCAGATGAAGTCAACTTCCAGTTGCTCACTCTGAAATCCAACCGAAAGCTTGGATTTAATTGGCTCAAGTGTCGCATATGGAATAACCAGCTTGATGGTGCCGCTAACTTTTTCAAGTTCGATATCAAATGTGGTAGCTATGACCACGTCTGACGGCGGGACTACGGCAACAAACTGCGGGTTAATCTCTGTTCGACTATATCCGATTTTCAAGGGGTATACCGGTTCCCAGGCTTTTTCTAGATCGTCAATCGCATTGAGAACCACGCGTCTGGCAATTTTGATTTCTATCGGGGTAAAATCCTTACCCTCGATTTTGGTATATGGCGCCTCACCACCACCAAAAAAGCTATCGACCAATGCGTAGAGAAGCTTTGATTCTATGACCATGACCGCAGCCCCACGCAAAGGGTCAAGTCGAAGGATGTTCAGACATGATGGCAACGGCAGGGAGTTCATGAATTCTGAAAATTTCATGGGACCAGTATTATTCACTGAAATATTGGCCATCTTTCTTAGGGAATTTGAAAGATTCATTCGAAAAAGACGGATGAATCGGTCATGGATGATGTCAAGTGTCGGCATACGGCCGCGGATAATTTTATCGTTATTTGCCAAGTCATATTGCATGACGCCAATCCCGCCGGCTGCAGGCTGGGATCCTGGCTGAGCGCCACCACCATTGTCTGAAACGGCTGACAATAGCGCATCAACTTCGTTTTGTGATAGGACCTGATTCATCTGTTTCTCCGCAGTTTCAATTAAACAGAGGCACAACGGTCGTACGTCACTCGATCAAAATATCGGTGATATAAACATTGGTAATTTTTTTATCGAGGTATTGATTCAGACGATTTTTGATCTCAAGTCTTAGCTGGTCTTTCCCATCAGGACTGATCAAGTGCTCGCGAGTCTTCCGACTAATAATCGAAACAATGGCGTCTCTTAATTGGCTATCGCGAGCGGTGAGTTCTGCTTTTTGATCATCGTTTGTGTATTCGAGTCGAATTTCCATCCGCACGTAGCGATTTTCAAGCGGATTTCCTAAGTTTAAGTGAAAGGGCTTTAACTCGTGCATGAGTCCGATGCCACTATAGCGACTTGAGGATTTTTTTTCTGGGCCGTCTTCAGATTTACCCTCGCCGTGAGCATCTTCTTTTTTGGCTTCACCGTGTCCGCCGCCGTGAGCATCTTCTTTTTTGGCTTCACCGTGTCCGCCGCCCTCAGTCTTGCCGTGAGCGTCTTCTTTTTTGGCTTCACCGTGGACGTCGCCCTCAGCCTTGCCGTGAGCCTCACCCTCGGCCTTGCCATGTCCGTCTTCGGCTGAATCGCCCTCGGATGGAGCTTGTTCTGCAGTTTCAGGTGGCGGGTTATTCTTGTCTTTGGTGGAGCCACCTAAAAATTTCATCGCCGCAAACGCACCCCCTGCTACGACGAGTAGGCCAATTGCGCCAAACATAATTAATTTTTTCTTTTTCCCAGCAGCGGCCTCTTGTTCGGGCGTTGCAGGTGCCTTTTCTTTTTTCTCAGGCTTTTTTTCTTCTTTCTTCGACATTAGATGCTCCGATCCGAGTCCTCGCTCACGCCTATCTCGACGTGTTAGACACACCGATTCAGGATGTGCAATTCAAAAGCTATGCCAAAATTAGTGAGGAAAATTTGCCGGGTTAGACGAATGGCAGAATTTTTGTGATACTATCGAGATCTACAGAGATAAAAATATTTTTTGGGCATTTGTAATAGCCTTGTACACAACGAATGACGGGCGACAAAGTTTCAACGGTGTGCGCCATGAAATTGACCGGCGATGCCAAAAAGCTGACGCTAGAGATGACTCCTCGCCGTGAAGGGGAATGCAGGATGAAACCATGGATTATTTTCAGTTTTATGTGGGCGGTAGTTTGGTCGGTTCCAGCTATTGGGGAGAACTTAAAGCCGGAACCTATCGGTAAAGCAAACACGTTGTTATACAGATTCAATCTTGAGCTTCTGTATTTAACCGATATCCGTGGTTTTTCTAGTAAGAGTCCCGAGGCAACTTTAGATAGATTTCAAGATGATGGATTTTCGCCCTATGCAGACACTGCAAGTATAGGTTTGGCGGGATCAGAATTTGATCTTAGTTGGTATGTACCTCGCGGTGCAGGGGTGGAAATTGCGCTGAGGTCGGATGCCTTGAATGCTGGCGCTCAGAGTACTGAGCTTGACAGCCGTTCCGGCCAGGTTGTTGAGGCTGCCCCCAGCGTTCATTTTTTGGATGAATACAGAATCGTGATTAAGCGACCAAGTCTCGAATCTCATCTAGGAGTTGTAAACAGAACATTTGAAGACTACTCGGCCATGCCTGAGCTCCTAGGTTTTGGGTTGAGAGTTCAGGGGCCAAGAAAATTTTTTGCATTAGGATTTTCAACCTCTGATCTTTTTCGATTGGGCTCATCCACCGAAGGTGGCCAAGGAGCTATTGGTGTTGGATTTGATATTTTAAGTGGTCGTGATGATCGGCATGATGCAAGAACAGGAAGTTCCAGCGAATCGGGGGAAAGCCCCGCAAAGCGTGAGCCCTACTGGGGCGGGGCAGCCAATATGAGTCTTAAGTATGGAGATGGTTTTAAGGTGGGTTTCACGGCCTCTGCGGTTCAGGAGCGCGGAGAGACTGGCATGCGCCAGGTCGAGTGGTATCAACTGGCCTTGCGTCGAACGATCGAATCCACATTATTGCCGAGGCTGACCCTCGGAATGGAAGGTCGTCAGCTAAAACAGACCTATGACAAGGCTGAGACAAAGATTGCCAATGTCCACCTGACTAGTATTGGTTTTAATTCCTCAGTGGCCATGCCCGGCTCTGAGAAGTTGTTCATCGGAGTTTGGTTTGGGACGGGCGCCATTCATCCGAAGGGAGTTTTATCGTCTGCGGTCACCGCCCGAGGTATGCAGTCGGTAATTGGTTGGAGCTGGATGCTAGAAGACCAGTTGGAGCTGGTTACCGCCGCATCCCGCGAGTGGCGTCGAGATGGAAATGTGGGCGGAGGGTCTCGGGGGGGATTTGGCGAAGGCTCTTCAGGTCGTTCCAGTCAAAGTCGGTTTGCACTAAAGATTATCTACACCATTGGCGACCAGATCTGATGACTGAGGACAGTTTTGATGGGATCAAAGTAACATCGACGGTAAGGGTGCTTGGCATAGCCATTTATGTGCAGCCTGGAGCTAAAATTTCCGGAATAGCAGGTAGATTTGATGACAGCCTTAAGGTCAAAAATTAATCAC
>CAMDGW010000028.1 GCA_945897695.1 Pseudobacteriovorax antillogorgiicola
GCAAAAACTAGACGCCGTATTTGCTCCGCGCCAAATTCTTGAACGGTTCGTAACGATTACCAAGTAGCAGAATGATTATCTAGTGGAGTCTTGTCTGGCTTGGGAGGGAGCGTGATGGTCACAGTTCTGTTTTTTAAAAACGCCCCAAGAATGTCTCGTTCACCGGCGGTTTTGGTAAATTCTCCATAATCAGATATTTTTTAAGTATTTATGGGCCATTAAATCTAACTGAAAATCTGAAATTTTGTTTCTACTAAGGACAATGGCTTCTAAATTTGGCAATATTGCACTGTTAGCCAGAACTCCGATAAATTTACACTTAGTAAAGAAAAGATGGTCTTTTCCGGGTTGGATAATATCAAACGGGCTTGTTTTATAAATTCTAGGAGGTCAAATGAAAATTATTAGAAGTACTTGGATGCTTGCGGGCATTCTCTCGTTGGTAGCTGCTGCACCTGCTTTGGCAAGCAAATCAGTGATGGTGGACAATAAAACGAGCGTTATCGAATGGACCGGCAGCAAAGTCACAGGTAGCGCCCACAACGGCACAATCGCAATTAAAGAAGGCGAAGTGCAAATGGATGGTAAGAAACTGACAGGCGGCAAGATCATTGTCGACATGGCATCGATTATCAATATCGACTTAACCGACAAAGAGTATAATGCGAAGCTGGTGGGACATCTGAAATCTGACGATTTCTTCGATATTGCAAAATTCCCAACATCAACTCTGACTATAAAAAGCTCGGAAGCCCAAAAAGATGGATCTTACAAAGTGAAAGGAGATCTAACTCTTAAGAGTGAAACACACCCAGTGAATTTTATTGCCAAGCCAAGCGCTGATGGCAAGTCGGCAATTGCTGATATCGAATTTGATCGCACTGTTTGGAATGTTCGCTATGGGTCTGGCAAGTTCTTTAAAAATCTAGGCGACAAAATGATTTCAGACAAAGTCAAACTAACTGTGAAACTTCAGTTTTCATCGGCAGTATTCGCTAGTAAGTGACATATAAGCATCAAGCGGTTTCCCTGGAAGATCTATCCGGGGAAACCGCTTTTATTATTGGCAAAAACGAATCCAAACTGAATATAAGCGGGAATCTATCGCCCAAGATGCGTCACATACCAGTCTTGGCCCCAATTAATTATGACTTTGACTGGAATGACTATTTTCTTATCCCCCTGCGAGGCAATAATCTCTGATCGGTAGCAAGACCAATATGGAATTTTATTATATTCAGTCCCGACATCCTTCCATTTACAAAATCCTAGCCTAAATTTCTGAAACCTAAATGTCTTTTGGACTGAGAGACCTGTGGACTGTTTGTGAATGTCTGCAGAAAAAGACTCCATCAGTGTTTTATAATACTGCTTGGCGTCTGGAATATCTTTTAGAGCAAGAAAAGGACCCTCAGGAAAAAAAATATCTTGCACGGACTTAGGATCATCTTTTTCGATAGCCGTTAGTAATCGCATCGCCATCGCGTCAGTATTGGTTAGTGGTGGACGCTCGCCTTTTTTCTGATTTTCAAACGGAATATCAATCGACAAAGCTGGTGCTGCAAAGACCAGACAAAGACTAGTATTGAGTAGCGTAAATTTAAACTTAGCGATTTTCAATGCTCTCAAAAGTCTGCTCCCACATGGACGTCCTACATTGACAAACAAGCCACACCACAGGCACCAGAGCATGAGATCGGTAGATGTCCGGGAAAAGTTAGGCTTTAGGAGTCCCAGCAAAACTCCTCATTTGGTGAGACGGAATCTGAATGTTTAGAGCTAGCCACCAAAGTGTATAAACCCCTGACATCACTGATTTATTGTTGGCCGCGTGGTCAAAAATACTGGCAGAGATTTCGGATAATTACAGCTGACCAGCGAGCCAGCCCATCAATGGCACAGGGGTTGCTTTGGTCTGTTTTAGCTATCTTCCCCCCCAACAAAAATCAATGGAGGTTCGTCATGGGAATCAGAAAAGTCATCGTCACAGGATTCGTAGCCGTTACTCTTTTTGCAGGTTGCAATACCAAGAAAGATTTAAATCACGCAAGCAAGATCAATAGCCAAGGGACTAGATCCTTATCTGTGACCGGGAGTTCTGCAGTGGCATTGTTTCAATTGCTCAAAGAATCAGGCGTTCAGGCTGAAACAATTGATGGCCACGTCATCATGGGAGCGACAAGTTATAAAGCTGACTCCATTCACTGTATGACGATCATGAATGCGGAACAAACAAAAAAGTGCGCAGTCAGCAAAGCGGAGAAAATTCTTGAAGTAGACGACCAGTCCGTTGCTTTGAATGCAGTAGCCGCGCTTGATGAGATGGGCGTAAGAGTTGACGCTGATCTTATTGGCGCTTTAAACTACGAGATTAGTAATATCAACTGCACAAGACCCATGGTTCGAAACCCTGTTATTACCTGCTACTATGATAAGCGTGCTGCGGTTATGCCTGCGACACTCAACGCCGAACAAAGTGATACTATTTTTGATGCCATGGCTGGTGCAGGTGTAAAACCAGAGACAATAGACGGCCAACTGCCTCTTGGCGCAACAACACTTAAAGCTAATCAAATTTTTTGCAGCATTATTTCCGACGCAAACCGTACAAGAACTTGCGGTGTTTTGAGCAATGGTCAGGTTATTGAAATTTCAGACTCTGACACAATCGATAATCTACTTGATTTACTCGGTTCAATTGGCGCAGCCGTAAACCCTGAGCTGATCGGCGCAGCAAATTTTCAGGTAAACAATGTCGGATGCTCGAAAGTGGTATACCCAGGTGCTCACGCATCCTGCGTAGTACAAATTTCAAAATAATTTTCAGCAATTAAAAAAACGCCTCAGTCTCTTGAAAGACTGAGGCGTTTCGCGTTTGGTCAAAAAACTTTACTGATACAGATGTAAAATTACTAACATCCTAAAAAGCTTCGACACGAAACAACAGTGATCACTGATTCAATCGGACAACCAACTGGTGCCTTATTGAATTACCAGCGACTACGGCCACCGCCGCCGCCGCCACCGCCGCCGCCGCGATTTTCGCGTGGAGCTTGTGGACGAGCTTCGTTCACTGTCAATCTGCGGCCGCCGGCCTCAGAACCGTTTAGTTTTTGGATTGCTGCATTGGCGTCTGCATCAGTTGCCATCTCAACAAAGCCGAAGCCCTTGCTACGACCTGTGTCACGATCCATGACAATTTTTGCACTTTCAACTGTTCCTGCACTTGAAAACAGATCATGTAGCTCATCATCTGTAGTGTTGTAGGAAATGCCGCCGACGTATAATTTCTTGCCCATAAAAACCCCTTTTTGCCTCTACCTAAGATCATGAAAGACCACAACAATTGTGAACCAATCCATCAATCTCTCAAGTACGAGCTTGATTGAGCTGGCAATATACACGCATCTGAATAAAAAGATAGCACCTCTACACAAATATTAATGAAATTGTCGAAAAAAAATTTAATCATAACTTTTTATATAGAAATCAGTAGGTTGGCAGGAAAATGGCGGTCCCGGCAGGAATCGAACCTGCAACTACACCTTCGGAGGGTGCCATGAGATCCATTTCACCACGGGACCAGCAGATGTGAGTGCATGGTGTAGCAACAATCCTTGCCCTGCACAAGCAGTGTGATTGCAGCTCAACCACAGCTCAATAAATAGCCAATTATTACGAATGATTAGGATTTTCTCTCAGCTACTTTTCAACTCGGCCGCTTCGCTTCAATACTACGATAAACCCTGCTGAGACAGTGACAATAGTGACCAGCAAGATCACAAGAGCCCGAGCTTCAGAGGAGTCTCGCGGAGCTTTGGCTTCGCTACTGAGACGCCCGGTAGCTCCCGTCCACGGCCACTCAGACCTTAGATAGCTTAATTCCGTTATGCACTCTCCACAGTCATAGCTTTTGCCAGCAAGCATGTTTTTAAGGTCGTCATCGGTTGACATGGCTAAAGCCGACAATGCAAACGTATCAGAATGTTTCAGGATTTTTTGAGACGTCGACCTGTCAACAAATTCTGATTTTTCGTAGTAAGGCATGCCGGAAATATAAAATGCCACAGCCCAAAGCTCGTCAACGGTTAACACCTCCAGAAGTGACGACATCTCGCCATCGTCTGTGCCGTGAATCATGACGGCAAAGACACCAAAGGGGAACTGAGTTGCAATCCTGTCAGGACGATTAAATGCTGGGAGAGCCGACTTAAGTTTAGAAGAAAGTTTACCTGGATGGCCGCGGCCATCACCATGACAACTTGAACAGTACTGATCGTAAACTTTTTTCCCAAGATCACGTGTTGGCTGCACAACAGGGGCCGACGCCTCGGCAAACTCCTTCATGAGCTCTTTCAGGGTACTCTTGATTTCCTGCCGAGCCTTGGAGGCATCCTTCGCATCAACAAGTCCAGCTGTCACTGAGATCGTTTGAGTAAAACCAGGTCTGCTTTGACCCACGGCTTCATCAACAACTCCCGAATGCTTTAGCGCATCATCCAAAGCTTTGTTGGCGCAGGCATAATCCACCGGCGAAAATCCTAAGCACCCTGAAGCACGGTAAAGATCCGAAAAAAGCCCCCAAAAAGCAGCCCTTCGCTTAGCTTTTTCCTCTTTGGAGGGACGAGCCATCGCATCCAGGGGTAAAAAAAACATCCCCATCACACTTACAATAAAGAATGCACGAGAGGCAAAGCTCATGAAAGTTGATCTAACCTCCGGCTGACCATGGATTACATCAGAGGAGCAAAGAGTCTCATAATGCGTCTAAAAAGCAAGCGTGCAAGACGTCGCCCCGAAACATCAGAAGAACCCAAAGGAATGCACTGCTTTGCAACGTCATTCAGGACAGCAGCGACCTGACCTGCAAGCTCCCGGTCGCGCATAAGAAGGTCAGTCTCAAAATTGAGAAAGAAGCTTCGGTAATCGAGGTTACTTGATCCAGCAAGAATCAAATCATCATCGGCTAGCAGCAATTTACCGTGGCAAACTCCGGGCACATACCGAAGAAGGTCGATACCATAGCGATCAAACTCCGAGAAATACGAATGAGCACACGTATCTGTGATCGGATGATTTGAATGCTTAGGGACGATCACTCGCACGTGCACGCCCCGAACCACAGCCATGCGCATCGCGTGGAGCAATTCTTTATCGGGGACAAAATAGGGCGTCATAATCCACACACGTTTTCTTGACTCGTGCAGAATATTTATGAATGTCGAGTAAAATGGCGCATTGTTTTCAGAAGGACCACTAGAAATGACCTGCAGTAGATTTTTTGAACCCTCGATAGGAGTAGCACTGTGTTGATAGCGCTCGATGATTTCATTGGGCAAAGTTTTGCCCGTCGTGAAGTGCCAGTCCTCAGCAAAAAGAGCTGTTAAATCGCCTATGACTGGACCTCTCACGCGGAAAATCAAATCAAACCACTTAGGACTAGAAGGATCTGGACCTTCTAGATACATCTCGCCCACGTTAAAACCACCCGTAAATGCGGTCTTGCCATCTACGACAATAAGCTTTCGGTGATTACGCCAATTAATTTGAAAGCGTCTTTTGATCGGATGAACTTCAAGGAATCTGTAAATCTTTAGACCCTTTTTACGGTATTCATTCATAAGGCTTGTTTTTAGGCGATGAGATCCTAATGCATCAAATAACACGTAAACTTTCACTCCAGCCTGAGCTTTTGCTGCCAAAAGATCTAGAAACTGAATACCTACCGGATCAACCTGAATCTGGTAGAACTGAGCCAGGATGAATTCTCTGGCACCTTCAATAGCCGTCTTTGCCGCAGAGAAGGCATTTGTACTATTCACCAAGATCTCCGCCTGATTTCCATATTGAATTGCAGATCCTTGCAGCATGGAAGCCCAAAGAGCCGTGCGATCAAAGCCGCTAAAACCTAAGGATGCGAGGCTAGTTTCATTTTTGGCGATTATCTCTTCGCGAGATCGACGCACACGACGGAGTCCAGCTAGGTGTTTTGAGGCGCGCTTACGAGCAGCATATTGCTCAAAAGGATTCATGCCAAATCCCAGGTAACAAATGGCAGTCAGTATGGGAAATGTGGCAACGCCAAGTAGCCAGCTCAGGCAGACTACGGGCTCCTGTTTTTTTAGGAGGATATGGGACGCCATGATAAAACTTAGGCAGAGCTTTGCTAGTTCGCTGAACTCAGCCAAATCACTTTGAAAATTTAACGGCAATTGATACATCAGCCCATCTTAACGCCAAGGTAAATTGGGCACCAGGAGGAGCATCCTCGTTTTGCACCTAAATCCTTGGCAATACTAAAGAATTTCTATATGTGTTAAATTATAAGCGGTATCTTGGCGTACCACAAACCACGGAGAGTTAAATTTTATGTCAAACGACCAAAAACCAAACATAGACTCCTGGAAAAATCTGGCGGCCAAAGAACTCCGTGGCGAGGACCCTCAGTCACTGGACAGAAAAACACCTGAGGGTCTTGTCATCAAACCGCTTTACACCTCTACTGAGACAAAAGACCTGGGAGCATTCAAAGATAGCTTACCAGGACTCCCCCCATTTACCCGAGGTCCTAGAGCGACGATGTACACGCACCGCCCTTGGACCATTAGACAGTATGCAGGATTTAGCACCGCAGAGGAAAGTAACGCTTTCTATCGTCGAAATCTTTCCGCAGGGCAAAAGGGCCTGAGCGTTGCCTTCGACTTAGCAACCCATCGCGGCTATGACTCCGATCACCCAAGAGTCATAGGAGATGTGGGCAAAGCCGGTGTTGCTATCTCCTCGGTTGAAGATATGAAAATTCTTTTTGATGGCATTCCTCTAGACGAGATGAGTGTCAGCATGACCATGAATGGCGCCGTACTACCAATCATGGCTTTCTATGTCGTTGCCGCCGAAGAACAGGGGGTTTCGCCTGCCCAGCTCTCCGGAACGATTCAAAATGACATCCTGAAAGAATACATGGTCCGCAATACTTATATTTATCCTCCGGAACCAAGTATGAGAATCGTCGGTGACATTATCGAATACTCCTCAAAATCCATGCCGAAATTTAATAGCATCAGCATCAGTGGTTACCACATGCAAGAGGCAGGTGCCGATAGCGCACTTGAGCTTGCCTACACCATTGCAGATGGTCTTGAGTATGTGAAGACTGCGCTGGCGCGAGGCCTCAATATTGATGATTTCGCACCAAGACTTTCCTTCTTTTTTGCAATCGGCATGAACTTCTATATGGAAATCGCAAAGCTTCGCGCAGCCCGCTACCTATGGCATGACTTAATGAAACAGTTTAACCCCAAAAATCCTCAGTCACTTATGCTGCGAACCCATTGTCAGACATCAGGCTATTCCCTGACCGAGCAAGATCCGTACAATAATGCTATCCGTACAACAATCGAAGCCATGGCAGCCGTCTTTGGTGGCACACAGTCGCTACATACAAACGCGTTAGACGAGGCCATAGCTTTGCCATCAGAGTTTTCGGCTCGAATCGCCCGCAATACACAGCTGATCATCCAGGAAGAAACTGATATTTGCCATACCGTGGATCCCTTTGGTGGGAGTTTCTTTATGGAGCGACTGACCCACGACCTACTCATTCGCGCCAAAGAACTCATGCAAGAGGTGCATGACAACGGCGGCATGGTACAAGCAATTAATAAAGGTATACCCAAACTTCGTATTGAAGAGAGTGCAGCCAAAAAGCAAGCTCGCATCGACAGTGGCTCTGACGTCATCATCGGCGTCAACAAATATAAGGCCACATCTGAGCAAGGTGAACTTCAGGTCAGAGACGTTGACAATACCTCGGTCCGAGAATCTCAAATCAAGCGTCTGACAGACATAAAGAAAAAGCGCGACCCAAAGAAGGTCTTAGACGCTCTAGCTAAACTCAAGGATGCAGCAGCTTCCGGCACAGGTAATCTTTTGGAGCTATCGATTGTTGCAGCTCGATGTCGCGCAACGCTAGGAGAAATAAGCGAGACCTTGGCTGAGGTGTTTGGTCGCCACAAAGCAACCATTCAAACGATCAGCGCCGTCTATTCGTCTGCATTTGGAGGGTTTGACGTGATCGAAATTATTCGTAAACGCTCTAACGAATTTGCCGTCAAAGCAGGCAGAAGACCAAGAATTCTCGTTTGCAAGCTTGGGCAAGATGGCCACGATCGCGGCGCCAAAGTCATTGCCACGGGCCTAGCAGATCTAGGATTTGACGTCGACATAGGACCAATGTTCCAAACTCCCGAAGAAGCCGCGAAAGAGGCCATCGAAAACGATGTTCACGTGGTCGGTATTTCAAGTCAGGCTGCCGCCCACAAGACACTGGTGCCAGAGCTTGTTGCCGCCCTGAAGAAAAATGGTGGCGAGCGTATCAAAGTGGTCGTTGGTGGCATAATTCCACCGCAAGACTATGACTTCCTCAAAAAAGCAGGCTGTACAGCAATTTTTGGCCCTGGGACGCCAATTCCCCAGTGTGCTGAAGTAATTTTAGACTTTCTTGAGAAAGGCCTGAAGTGACCGCTACCTTAGAAGAGTATGTCCGTGAAATTCAGTCGGGCTCGAGACCATGGCTGGCACGAGCTATCACACTTACAGAAAGTACCAGGTCAGATCACCGCGATCAGGCCGAAGAAATCTTGGCAAAAGTGTTATCACAGACCGGAAACTCTATCCGTCTTGCAATCAGCGGACCACCAGGCGTTGGTAAGAGTAGTTTTATTGAGAGCTTTGGACTTGCGCTGACGAGAGCCGGCAAAAAAATCGCTGTGCTGGCAATTGACCCCTCCTCTCCCTTAACTGGTGGAAGCATCCTCGGCGACAAAACCCGCATGGAGGAACTTGCCAAATCTGACCACTGTTTTATTAGGCCCTCGCCTACATCAGGCGCATTGGGCGGTGTCGCTCGCCACACTCGAGAGACCATTTTGTTATGTGAAGCAGCTGGGTTTGAAATCATATTGGTAGAAACCGTTGGCATAGGCCAATCAGAGATCATGGCTGCAAGCATGACCGATCTTTTTATTCAGCTTCATCAACCTTTAAGCGGAGATGAACTGCAAGGCATCAAAAAAGGGGTTATGGAGCTTGCCGATTTGCTCATTATCACCAAAGCAGATGGAGAGACCAAAAAAGCAGCAGAGCTTGCCAAAAATGATCTACTGCGCGCCATTTCCCTGACCAGAACTGACGAGGATACCCGTCCGGATGTATTGCTCACCAGCGCTCACCAGGGCACGGGAATTCATGAAGCCTGGACCACAATCCAGGCCATAGTAGCAAAGAGGAAGCAACTTAGTTTATTTTCAGAAAAACGCCATCGCCAGACTAGAGACTGGCTGACGCAAGAAATCAGCAATGAGCTTGAGTCACTTTTAAAATCTCATCCGCGATTTGACGACTTGCTTGAACAAACGTATCTAAAAGTCGATAAATCCGGAGAACACTGCGGACGTGCTGCCAGAACTCTCGTGCAATCTCTGTTGAAAAAAATCTAGACTTATTTGTGCTCGATCATTTTCCAGTAACTGGTCATATCAAATCCCGGAGAATGGGGTGGGGTATGACATTCGGCACAAGACGCTTTAGCATCAACCTTCGGAGCATTTAGCGGATTTTCAACATGAGCCTTCCTTGCTCCGTGACAATTCTCACACTGCACATTTGAAAGCTTTGGGCTTACCGTTTCACTCACGTAGCCACCTTTGGCCGTGAATCCAACCACGTGACACTCAACGCAAGATGGATCTTCCTGCCTAGACCTATTGACTAGAGAGATCATAGCGGTAGCGTGTTTTGACTTCATCCAGACATCGTAGGAAGAACGGTGACAGGACGCACACGACTCAGCACCTGCAAATTCTGATTCGGGAAGATCTTTGCTGCGCTGCGCCACTAAAAAACGAAACTGGTTCCGACTGGCTTCACGGACATCATCAAAGACTTTAACAATAGCTTCTGGCGTACCACTTTCCTCTCCAGGCGTAAGCCATTGAACCGGCGCAATCTTGTCAAAAGTAAGTCTAGTTGAAGGAGGCCTACTCACGGTCAAGCTGGTACTCGTTACCGACGCCTCCAAAGTTTTTGGAAAGGGTGTCAATTCAAGGCCACCTTGTCTTAGCAGTCCTGTGCCGCCGAAAGGGACTGACCATGCAAGAAATTTAGAGCTAAAAGAACGCATCAGAGAATTTTCGTCTTTTTGCTCTTGATCACCTTTCTCAATGCCAAGTTTTGTTGTGTTTGAGCTTATGATGACGCCAAAAAATTTTGTATTACTGACCTTTGACAGTTCTGCATCAGTCCCGGAGAAAATCAGAATTCTATCCGCTGCCGACTTTGTTTTAGACAATTTTTTCCATTGAGAAAATAAATCTTGATTGAACGAAACTAGGCTTTTGTTTTGTAAACCAAGATATCCATAAATCTCTTTATCTTTTGCTCTGATCACTTCCGAAATCTCAGGACGAGATTTTTTCTCGCGCATATTTGATAAAACCCATGGAACTTTGGGTAACGGCTCCTTCGTGGAAAGAAGACTCCAGTCCGTCTCGTTCACCAAAGAAGCATCTGGTCTTATAATTTCAATAGATTTTGAAATGCCTTGAGCTTCTGTTTTGTCTTTTATTACCAATGGAAATAGATTTCCTGAATGTACCACGACGACATCGGGACTTACGGCTCGGTAACGAGTTACTGCGGCCGCCAAACGTTTGATCCCACCGACATCGGTTCGGGGGTCGCAGCCACAGGGTTCCAAATGCCCTCGAAAGTCTCCAAACGCCAAAACAGAGGCACCTCTGGCTTCTAAGGAAGTGAGCAAAGCAATTGTAAACGCCTGAAATAAAAAGAGAAAAATCCTGGTCATTGCATTCAATTTCCAAAGTGACTATCCATCTATTATACGACGTTCTGACCTAAGTCGTTAGAGGAAAAAAAATAATGTCTGCATCACTCATCCTTACAGAAAAAGCCGTCGCCTCCGCAAGACATCTTGCCGGCACAAATCCTGAATATTCTGGAAAAAATTTGAGACTTTACCTTGCAGGAAAAGGCTGTGACGGCTTTGAATACGGAGTTACTTTTGATGTCTGGCAGGAGGGCGATATAACTGTCGACGTTGCCGACAATCTAAAAATTTTCTGCGATCCTCGCACTCTTGAGTTTGTGGAGGGATCCACCGTCGACTGGGTGGACGATGAACGTGGAAGTGGTTTTCTTGTGGAGAATCCCAACCATCGCAAATTTCGTGGAAAGTTCTATAAGAAAGAAGTCTGGCGAAAAAAGTTGGAGTCGGCTAGCCAATGATAAAGTTCCGCGGACTCATTTGCTTTATCACAGTATAAGTTTTACTTGATTGCAATGATTTCTACTTTTTCTGTGAGTAGCTGAGTCGAAACATTCTTTATGAATACCGCCACCTCGCGGCGCTCCTCTAGAAAGTCTTTACTAATTGGCAGAAGGTTGCCTCCCCTCTGCACGTATACTTTTCGGCCACTGGAAACACTCTTAGAAACCCAGTCTTTTAACGCATCCGGAGAGTACGAAGATGCATCATACAGAGCCGATTTTGATCCTTTAAATACAAAATCTCCTCCCGAAATTTTGAGCATCTTGTCCGCTAACTTAGCTGTGAATCCGCTACCAGCTAGCTGCATAATCACCTTCCCTGTTTTCGCGATGAATATGCCGGTTGGCGAGAAACCATTGGACTTTCCAATGCGAAGATTGGCACTGCGCTCCATTAATGGAAGCATCGTCAAATATTGAGCTGGTGTATTTACAATCATTTGAAACTTCAAATCATCCATTGGCGGACGTGAAAAAATAATATCGCGCGGTGGTATAGCCGGGTCAAGACTAGATAGACCCACCACCAGTGGGACATTATTGGCAGCCTCACGGTACGAACAAACCCGGATTTGAAACGCATTTTCAGAGATTGAAATCCTGGCCACACCATTTTCGGACACTTGCGCCCCTCCGCGCACTCCAACCGTCGCGCAGGGAATGCCGTCCATTGCAGTATTTGCAGTAAGTGGCCCGAAATCCTCAATACGCAGCGCCCTCTGATTGCCCCTCAAATCTGTAATTCGAATCTTATTGACTCCATTTGTGATCTCAAGCAGGGGCTGCCATCCCTTGACCTGAATTGTAGGATTCTTCCAGCCAAGGGTACCCAGACTACCTTTGACCAAGCTAAGTGGCTTAAACGAATAGAATACCGGCGTGACGGCGGTAGTATCTAGGGTGATTTCAGTACCAGATACGGGTGGCGGTGGAGGCACCGTTGGTTTCTCACTTACAGGGAGTACCTTCGGTCCGACAATTTTTAGACCAGGTCCACCTTTTGTGAGAGACGCCATTTTAGACGATGCTTTTGGTGATGGCCCCGAGGTCTTTTTCGGAAGATCTGAAGGAGACAATCCTTTGGCGAAAGTGCCATTCAAAGTTGGAGGCGATGTCGCCTCAGGAGAAGAAGCGGGAGATGCGCCTGACAAGGCCAATGAACCTTGTGTTGGAGGTGGAGAATCTGGAATTTGGATCGATAGGTCTGCTGCAATAGTTTGAAGCAGAGCCGGTGAGAGGGCTGCAATCGCCGGGGCGGAGGATGTGGGATTTTCGGGATCTTCAACAGTAGGTTCAACCTCAGCGGTAATCGGCAGAACTGTCGCCCCTCCTGAAGTTCCTGGAGAAACTGTCACACTTGATGCCGATTGGGGACCCACGGCAGCATTCAAGGCTGTTTTTTTTGAAGACGCACCATTCGCGCGAGCTAATCGTTTACCTTTAAACTCGGACACACCTTTTTCACCGTGAACGATGCCTTTTTCTTCACCCGGTTCAATAAAAAAATCACGGCCCCCAGATCTGATAATAATCGGAGACATCTGCTGCGCGTTCTTCCCAGATTCTCTAAGTTTTTCGATGGCAACAGACCCTGACGGTAAACTGATGATATAGGTCAAACCATTGGCTTGGCGAATCGTGCTTAAACTGATCGTCGTGTCTTCACCGACACTGGCGGCTCTCCCGTCACCAAATTCAATTCTAGCTGAAGATCCACGCCCGGTGGCGATTCGGTCACCATCAAAAATAGGCTGCCCCGGATCGGCGATGAACTTCCACCGCGTATCTTCCTCACTGCGGTAGGTCACGCTGTTAGTCGACATGCCAACTTTGGCAACTGGGGTCCCCGACAAAGCAAAAAAACGCTCCTCGTTGAGAAGTAGGAAGACGATGCCTGCTATTGCTAGCAGCCATACTCCGATCATACCTTCTCTCATGCCCCTGATTTTCAAGATTTAATCCTTAAAATAGGCTTTTGTACCAACTAACACTTCACCAACTCTCAGCATTTTGTTGGTTTTCGGCAAAACTCGTATGAAGTTTAGTCATGAAGCTAATATTTTTGACCAGAGTTCCGAAACACCCCCAGAGTTTCAACAAGAATGGAAGCACAATGGCAATTCAAGGCGCCAGTCGTTCGATAACGGCCAAGTTAGCGTACCTCATGACATTCGTCGTGACGCTCACCGTCGTATCACTGACTGTGCAGTCAGCCAGCAAGTTCAGTGCTTATATTCTTCAAACCATCGAAGAATCCACTAACGTCATGGCTGAGCGATCTGCAGCAGATGTAGCGTCCATCATTGAAGGATGGGTTGGGCAAATCTCCGTAACTACATCAAAAATGAGTGCTGCCAAATCTGACGCTAATGGTGATGACCTTGAACTCAAAGGCGCACTCCGTGCCGAGAAAGATTTACTCGCCATGAGGCTATATTTAGTCGACGGAGCAAATTACAAAATGCTTCGGCAAGCAAAGCAGCAGCCAAATAAGGAAGTCTCGTTAAATCTAACTCCTGCATTTTTTGACACAACGCTCCATGCCATGGATGAGGTGGCGGCCTCGCTGGCAAAAGAACACTCTCTTTTTGAAAGTGACCGTTACGTTAGAAATGTCACGGCAAAAACGAAGACACCGATGGTGATGCTAGCAGTAAGATTTACCATACCAGGTCAAAAGACAAAGTTCGCCATGATGGTGACGGCTGCAAATATGACCAAAATTCAAATATCATTACCGCAAAGCAGATCGACCACTGGGTATATGATCACCTCTGATGGCAAATTATTTGCGTCAACAGACGAGCAAATCATGCTTACAAGTAAATCGCTTGATAAAAACGACCTTGTCAAAAAAGCACTACAGCGCCAGGCACCTTCTGGATTTTTGGCGGAGTTCATCGCAGCAGGCAACAAAACAAAATTAGGCTCTTTTGCGCAAACTCCCGGTAGCGTTAGGCTGTACACCATTGTTGAGCGTGATCGCGAGGCCGCGTTTCAAATCATCGCTAGAACCTACTTAAGATCTGCTCTATGGGGCTCTTTGATTTTACTGGTCGCCGCCATGGCAAGTTTTGTGTCAGCAAGTGGTATCACACGAAATCTGAGAGATATGGTGGGCGCCACAAGAAAAATTGCCAGCGGTGACTTTGCGGTCAGACTTCAACCATCCAGTCGTGACGAGATCGCCGAGCTAGGTCACAGCGTCAATCATATGGCCTCTAAGATACAGATGCTTATGAGCCATGAGATTG
This sequence comes from Pseudobacteriovorax antillogorgiicola, assembly GCA_945897695.1. Classification (GTDB taxonomy): domain Bacteria; phylum Bdellovibrionota_B; class Oligoflexia; order Oligoflexales; family RGVZ01; genus CAMDKS01. The sequence continues at coordinate 14,601 of CAMDGW010000028.1, forward strand.
AGAAAGCACGTTTTGAGAAAGAGCTTGAGACTGCGCGTATGGTACAGTCGACTTTCTTTCCTAAAAAAGACGTAGTCCGAACGCATCTTGCTGTTACTGGAAACTATCAGCCAGCTACCGAATGCGGAGGCGACCTGTGGGGACACTATACCGTCAGTGATGGTGTGGAGCTTGTCTATATCGCTGATGCCATGGGTCACGGAGCTCCTGCAGCTCTTGTTACTGCCATTGCGTATGCTGTTTGCCAGTCAGTGTCAATTTTCTTGGCTGATAATACGACACTTGATCCATCACCTGCTACGCTTCTTCGCAGACTCAACACAATTATCATGGACGCTGTTGACGGAAAAATTAGCATGACCTTCTTCGTTGCTGTGTTTGATTTCAATACCGGGAAAATCACTTACTCAAATGCTGGTCACAACTTCCCCGTGATTCTCACCGGAAACAAAAGCGATGAACGCCTTGGACGAGCCGCAAAGAAAATCAACACGAAACTGCCAACGGCTTCAATCACCCTGAACCTGCAGGGCAATCCGCTGGGTGTTGACAAGGAAATTACGTACTCGGAAAAATCGATAGACTTCTTCCCAGGCGACAAAATATTTTTGTTCACTGATGGTTTGATTGAAAACCAGTTCGTCGATAAAGATCCACTCGGAAGAAAAGTTCTGCTTGAATTTATTTCATCTTGGGGCGATCAAAATATCATTGAGATCAAGAACAAAACCCTTGAACTTGGAAAGCAATACTTCGGTAGCGAAAATCTTCAAGATGACGTGACCATTGTTGTCGCTGAAGTAAGCAAAGCTTGGGTTAAACCTGTAAGGACTGAAGATCCTGAATTACCTGCGCCACCTGTCATATCACACACACCCCAAATTCCAACGCCACCTGTCATGGCAACGCAGGAGGCCGTGCTTGATCTAGGATTGACGGATCAAGTTGTTCCCGTTTTTGATCTTGGATTTGCCGATGAGCCAGCCAAGGCTGACGAAGGTAGCCAGGTCATAGAAGGGGATAAAAAAATAGTGCCTGCCGTTTAAATTTTTTTATCGGTACTCAGAACCACCAACTGTCAGAGTCCATCCGCTGCCGTACTTTGTCTCTAGCTGGCAATCAAAACTCTGCTCGAATTTTTTTCTGAGCCGCGACATATGACTGTCGACCGTACTAGCGGAGACTTTCATTCCTGCCCACACCTTTTCCACAAGCTCGTCCCGGGCAACACCCTTATTCATGGCTGCCGATAAAACTTGCAAGATTCTAATCTCCTTTGGCGTAAGGGGCTCGTCAATACCCATTGCCAGGATGCGGAGGCGGCCAGTGGCCACATTAACCTCTACGTCCCCAAACCTAAGAAAATCGTCCCGAGAGTGCGCTACTTTTCCTGATTTCACCGGACGAATCAGGGATTTAATCATCTTAGCCGTTTGAACCATATCGCTGGGCAAGCCAAGATTGGCTATGTGAAGCCCCTCGACTAGTCTTTGCTGCTCGGCATTAAGATCGCCCACGACACAAATCGAGGAGGGATGATTTTCCCTTAAAAATCGTGAAAATGTCGCGTGGATGGTCATGATATGATCACTTGCAGTCAAACGCACCACACAGTACGAGCAATAATCTATATCGGCATCAGAGATAGAAATCAGTCGTCCAAAATTCACGAGCCCCGCGACGCGCCTTATGCCAAAGAATCCCGACATAGTTACCGCAAACTCATCCTGCCATTCATCTGCCAAACCAACGAGCCATACGGTAGACATTAAAGACCCTTTGCAATTATGATGGGGGGGATGTCTGAAATTCGGACACCCTAAATATCTTATCTTATTTTAGAGGTTTTATGGCGCTCAACGAAGCTTCCCCTCCCCAGGATTGGAACATCACCAAACAGGAGGTAAATCTTCATGAGATTCAGCAGGCTAAGGCACGCATTGCGCCTTATGTGCCACCGACCCCAGTGTCAAAAAGCCTCTTCAACACCGACAAACTAGGCCTTGATATCTACTACAAGCTTGAAAACTTCAACATCACCGGCTCCTTCAAAATCCGCGGTGCCGCAAACTCTCTGCTTAGTAGACCAACCGCAAGTCCAGATGAAGAGGTCATTGCGGCGAGCGCAGGAAACCATGCACAGGGAGTTGCTTACATCTCCCGCCTTTTTGGCAAGAAGGCAAAAATATTTATGCCGGAGAGAACCCCCATCGTTAAGGTTTCTGCAACCAAGGGCCATGGAGCCAGCGTTATACTTACGGGCAATGTCTACGATGATGCCTATGCGGCAGCAGCCCAGTATCAAAAAGAACATGGCGGCATGCTCGTGCACGCATTTGCTGATGCCTCAGTCATCAATGGTCAAGGTACAGCTGGCCTTGAAATCCTTGAGCAGCTTCCAAACATTGGGGCGATTGTTATTCCTATAGGCGGTGGTGGACTAGCTGGGGGTATTAGCTGCGTCGTAAAAGCTATGCGCCCCGACATCAAGATTATAGGCGTTCAAACCAAGTCATTTCCTGCCATGAAGCAATCCATGGCGGCGGGTCAAATCACCGGTTCAACCTCCGGAATGACCATCGCCGATGGCATCGCTGTTAAGCGTCCAAGCCCAAGAACATTGTCTTTAGCTATGCATAATATCGACGAAGTACTTCTCGTTTCCGATGACGAAATCGCCGCTGCCATTATGAGTCTTATGGAAAAAGATCACGTGCTGGCCGAGGGAGCGGGTGCTGCGGGAGTAGCGGCGCTTCAAGTCCACAGTGACCACATTAAGGAAGTGGCTGGCGGAAAACCTATCTGCTGTGTCATTTCAGGCGGTAATATCGACGTAACGTTAGTCGGTCGGATTGCCAATCGCGGCCTGATTGCAACCGGAAGAATGATGCGATTTACGGTAAGAATGCCAGACCGCCCAGGACAGCTGGCAGACCTGCTGACAGCGTTAGGTAATACTGGCGCT
>CAMDGW010000029.1 GCA_945897695.1 Pseudobacteriovorax antillogorgiicola
TACTATGCAATTAATTGAGGATCTACTGGACACATCACGTGTCATTACAGGTAAACTCGTCTTAAATAAGAACAAAGTTGACTTGATTCAAGTAGTTAATGCCGCTGCCAAAACAATAGAACTAGCAGCTGAGGCTAAAAATATTTGTCTTAAGATTGATACTCCCTCAAAGCCGATTATGGTCATCGGAGATGACCGCCGTCTCCAACAAATAATCTGGAATCTTCTAGGAAACGCAATCAAATTTTCCAAAACTGGAGGACACGTTTCCTTATGCCTTGAGGAAATCGGTTCAAATATAAGCCTTTCGGTCAGTGACGACGGAATCGGCATTAAGCCTGAATATTTGCCTCATGTTTTCGATAGGTTTAGCCAAGCAGATTCATCGACTACCAGATATTTTGGCGGGCTTGGACTGGGATTGTCATTAGTGCGGCAGCTCGTCGAAGCACACGGTGGGAAGGTTCAAGCAGAATCTTTGGGCATTGATCGTGGAGCTAAATTTACGGTGATTTTGCCTACAGGTTTACCCCCGTCGACACCTGTCGTTTTAGATGGTGATGCCCCTGCAGAGAAACCGTGCGCTTTTCCTGCGGAATCTGGTGAGGTTGTAGCTCCCTTAAAGGGAGTTACGGTTCTCGTTGTGGACGATTCCGAGGACGATCGCACATTGATGGGAACAGTGCTTAGACTACAGGGCGCGGAGGTTGCGCTGGCAACTTCCGCAAAAGAAGGCATTGATAGAATTATAAGCCTACATCCCAATGTATTAATTAGCGATATTGGGATGCCTGGTGAAGATGGATATTCCCTATTGCGAAAGGTCCGCAATCTGCCTCCTCCAGCAGGAACCATTCCAGCCATCGCGGTGACAGCATATGGAAATCCTGCTGATAAGAAGCAGGCACTCAATTCGGGGTTTCAATTGCACATGACAAAACCCGTAAAATTTGACCGTCTGATTGAAGCAATATCATCTTTAGCGCTCGTACCGTCCAAAAAGTCGTAACTTCAGATATATCGCCACCGTATCACTAGCACGATTTTATGGGCAGTCTACCAAATTTTATAATCTTGGGTTACGTTCTCTTCCTTGTTGGACAACAGCATGCATGCGAGCCATTCAATGTAATTAAAAACGTTCCATCTCGCAAACGCGAATGAAGCTTGTGTCAGCCTCAAAAGCTTCTTTAAAAGATAGCTTTCCTTCATCAATCACCGCGTAACTGTGGATTAGGGGCTTCTTTAAAGCGCTAAACTCTGCGCGAATATGTGCGTGGTTGTCTTTGCAAATGGCTGTATATTTATCTCCCTCAAATTGAGGTCTGCCGCCTTGCTCTTTTCCGTCAGCGACGTAATTCACCCAGTAATTACTCGAGACGAAATCAACTCGGAAGTTTTTGGTTTTTTCATCGTAGGAAATTCGGAGTTCCCGATGTCCGTCGCTTGATCTGACGCCATTGTGAATCACGTAGCATTCAGTCATTGTCTTAAATGAGCCAGAGAGCAAATCGCAGGTGGCCCCATCAGAAACCGAGCTTGCAACAAGGAATGTTAAAGCGAGAATATTTTTCATCGGTCGTCCTTCGCAATTTAAATAGGTTTGTCATCGCAATTTTATACTTTTGAGAAATTTAATGCAAAGCCAACACAATTAGTGCCACAATTAGTGCCACCCGACGTAATTGGAATACTGAAAAGTGTTGGAATTTTCTTTTGAATGAATTCAGTCAAGTTGCGCGAATTTTTTTAATTGTGATGAAAACCGGCTGTCAATATTTTTATAGACGGCCGAGCAGCCCAAAGAAAACCCAGAGATTTAACAGCATCAAAGTAAATGCTGGTAAAATTTGAAGAGCAGAGTCCCTGATTTTTAGACGTAAAACACAGCCGCAAAACATCAGTAGAGCTAAACCGCCCACTGACAGAATCTGGATTGGGAGCCAAAAGTAACCAATAAGCAACCCGGCTGCTCCTAAAACCTCTAGACTACCAATAATTCGCTTAAATTTTGGCACGCCATAGCGGTCAAACTCATCGTTCATGTGTTTGGTTAAATGACACGCCAAACCGTAGTAGAAGAAGCTGACTGCCAGCAAGATAATGAGGATGTCCAAAAAAACCATTTCTGGAAGCATTTTATTCTCTGCGAGTTTGTAAATAGACGAATGTTTGAAGCAGCGATATACTGTTGCACGGTGACTTGTTAATTACCACTCTTTCCGAAACGGGAAGATTTCCAAAGTCTATGAACAAGCTGGAGTTATCAGTGAATACTTTACTGCTGTCGATGAAGATCTTAGTAGCTACCTCAATTTTCTTTGTTTGGGTTGTGCGTTACGACAACATCTTGAGCGAGTTTAAAGAATTTGGACTTCCAGATTGGCTTCGAGATTTGACGGGCATTCTAAAAATGACATTCGCAGCCATGCTTTTATTTGGCCCCCTAGATAATTCACTCAACCTCATAGGCTCAATTGGTATCGCTGGCTTAATGGTGTGCGCGCAGGCGACACATTTCCGTACGGGAACCAAGTCATTTCGGCGGCTACCATCTCTGGCTCTGCTCGCAATATCTCTTTTTATCTTTTATTCAAGTTATGCAGCGAACGCCTCGTAGATCCATAGTACGGGTGTGATTGCAGTAGCTAAGATTATTCTAAGGTTGCGCTTTTAGTGCTCGGTATCGATACCGTCAATGTCGCAGACCTGTCATCGAAATCTTAAATAAGTGCCATTTTGTCGCAAAATCTTCGTTTTGCTGCGGCAATATGGCCATTTTCGCGATCATAGGAATTGTCTTGCACAGTTTTTAATCATATTAGTTCCTGGTGTCCTAATAACTCAAATCAATCATCATAAAGGAGATTGACCATGAAAAAGATTATTCTACTAGCAAACATGGCGACACTTGGCGCCCTAATATCCCTATCGGGATGTGGCAAGACCAGCGCCCCTGAAGATAACACACGGGACAACCAGGCTTCAAAGATAGCTGCTACCCTGCCAGAGGGCGCGATGATTGCTGTACCAGTTGGTGCTGATGGTAAGGAGCTGATCGGCCAAGCTCAGATGAGGCTTTTGCCTAAAGCCGGCCAACCCATAGATGCTGACTCCATGGCCAGTGCCTTTTCAAAGGGCCGAGAGCCTGATCGTTTGGCTGACGAATTAGATCAAAGCTCGTCAACCGAGTCCTACCGCGGTTGGCAAAACTACCGCCAAGTCGGATATGGTCATGGCAATGCAGGCGGACAGGGCTACGGTTATAACAGGCCTAACTACGGCTGCCAAAATTATCAATCCTACCAGCCGACCTATTATTACGGCGGATCGATGTTCTCCTGGTTATTTCAGAATCAGTATCAGACGCCCAACATGAACTATTACTACTACCAAAGACCATCAATTTGGCCGCAGTACCAAGGTAGCCAATATCCTTACGGCCAGAACCAAGGGTCGACCTATCCGTATGGTGGAGACTATCAGGGCGGTCAGAACCCTCAGTCCGGTCCATACTCTCAGCCCAGCTCAGGCGGCTATGGCCCAACTCCCGTCAGTCAATATCCATCGGGCGGAGATGACTACTCCATAGGCTACCGTTAATTGGATGAGTGATACCCGACTTCTTGCCCATTGATTGCGCTTTGCTCCAAAGCATTAAATTCGGGTGTGCATCACTAAATTCTCCTTGGTGCTTCTCTATCTTGGTGCTAAACATCCGCCGTCTTGATTGTTTTCAAACTCTCCTAGCGGCGTGAGGTTGCTCGATGCACAGATTTCTTAAAAGTATTTTTCCTGTCATATTGCTTTTGATTCTAGGTTCCACGGGATATTCTGCGCAGCTATCTGGGCGTATCTTCGTTAAAAACACCGATGGCGCGGTTTACGCTGTAGCATCAATACTTGAAGTCTCTGATCAAGTCTCACTCCAATTTTCTGGTCGTAAACTTGTCAGCACAGTCAGTCGGGTCGCGCCGGCTCAAAATGGTTCTGAAATTGTCTCCGCAATTTTTACTAAACTTCCCGAGGGATCCAATCTTGACGCTTTGATCATGCGTGGCGTCGTGACTGAAGATGGCGGAGTAAATGGTGATTTTTTTGTGAAGCGTTTTTCTGCCGTTCCCACTACCGCGGACTTAAATGCTATCCTTGAGCGAATCCAGACGAATCATACAGATGATCTAAACTATGAAAGTGCATTTTCATTCTCTTCGGCAGAACCTCAGGACGCAGGGATTGAAAGAATCCTCACCGGACGCAGTCGTGGTCGGCTAGTCTTTGCCCGCTTGGTCTATGATAACAAAGATTACTCTCGTGTAGTGGGGTGCTGGACTAACGCAGGAGTGGGGCGCAATGCAGAATACTATCAGGGCGAATGTCCAATTCAAGGCTCTTACTATTGGGAGGCTTCTGCAAACGGCCGTGTGATGACCGCTGCCGGATTTGAGCGCGGTGTTCCTTATAGCTGGACGAGAGCAGGTCAATTGCAGTCTTTACTCGTTGGCGCCGAGCGCACGCGAGCATTCAATGAAGTCTACCTCAACTACTCGCGTCCAAACTTCTATGGATGGGGATTTTTCTTCCTCTTTCCTTGGCAGATAATGCTTTGATTACTTGTCGTATGGGCAGTGGCGACAGCCACTGCCGCAGCAGTAGCCTCTCTTAAGATGATGACTCGCAGTGAACACAAGAAGACCCGAAGCCGGATCCATATAATAATCGATTGGCTCCGAGTCTAGTGATGGAATTGGGATGTGAGGGGGCAGGCTTTCCTGACCGGAGAGCTTGGTGGCCTCAACATTTGACGAATTCCCGGTCATGCGGAAATAATGCCCTCACGAATAGCATATCGTGTTAGGTCTACCTGAGTGTGCAGACTTAACTTTGACATGATGTTGGACTTGTGTCGCTCCACAGTCTTCGCACTGATGTGAAGAGTGCCGGCAATTTGCTTGGCAGATTGTCCCTGGGCAACACAAGAAAGTACTTCAATTTCCCTGGGCGATAGCAGACTTTTTCTTGCGGCTACCGTTTTTGCAATGACTTCAGTTGTCGCGTCTTTTGAGATCCGGCCCACAGAAACCATTCGTGCCCTTACATCGCTGCTGAAATAAGGAATGTGATTTGCTAGTACTTCACGAATGGCGACCACAATATTCCCTAAGGATTCACTCTTGGTAACAAAACCAGATGCTCCGACGCTAAGCGCTCTTTCAAGGTTGGAGTCAGTGCTATAGGCAGTTAAAAAAATCACTTTGAGTTCAGGCCGTTGAGTGAGTGCAGCTTTTACCATTTCGAATGCATTCATTCCCGGCATGTTAATGTCCACTACGGCAATATCAGGTTTATGGGAGAGAATTTCTTGAAGACCATTTTGTGCATTGGCGCTTTGAGCCACTACCTCTAGATCTCTTTCCGCATTGATGATGTGAGATAAACCGAGCCTCACGATTTCATGATCATCTATGAGCACGATTTTCCGTTTTGCTGTTGTTTCCATTTGTTCTTCCCTTCGTGTGTGTAAAAATCCTAGAGCAGCATTTTTAGCTGCTTTTGCTGGGAAATTTAACCCATCCAATAACGGGTGACCAACAGAAAATACGCAAATCTACGCAACTTTAGCAAAGATACTTACATCATCTCTACAATAACAGCACTGGCTTCGCCGCCTCCGATACAAAGTGTGGCAAGTCCGATCTTTTTGCTTTTTTCACGAAGTGCTGTGAGAAGTGTGACTAAGACGCGGGCGCCACTTGCACCAATCGGATGTCCAAGAGCAACAGCGCCGCCGTATATGTTGACGCGATCACTTGGTAGTTTCAGATCATGGATTGCGGCCATGGCAACGACAGCAAACGCTTCGTTAATTTCGTACAGATCGATTTCATTTGTCGAAAGGCCGGCCTTCTTTAACACTTTCTCAATGCAAGCAATCGGGGCCGTCGTAAACCAAGTAGGTTCTTGTGCGTGGGATGCCTGCGCTACGATTTTTGCGATGGGCTTAAGTCCTTCTTTTTTTGCTGTTTCAAGGTCTGTTAGCATTAAAAGAGCGGCGCCGTCGTTGATTGAGCTGGCATTGCCTGCTGTGACTGTGCCGTTTTTATCAAAGGCGGGTCTCAGGTCTTTAAGCTTGGCTAGATCTACCGAGAAGGGTTCTTCATCTTGTGTAACAAGTGTCGTACCTTTCTTGGATACGAGTTCTACCGGCACGATTTCCTTTTCAAATATTCTGCTTTCAGTTGCAGTACGAGCGCGCTTGTAACTTTCCATTGCAAATTCATCTTGAGCTTCACGAGTGAAGGCATACTTCTTTGCGCACTCTTCACCACAATTACCCATGGCAACGTTACCGTATGGATCCCAGAGGCCATCAAATTGCATGTGATCTTTTAATTCAACGCTTCCAAACTTAAATCCCACTCGGGAATTAGGCAGGAGGTGTGGAGCCAAGGTCATATTTTCCTGACCGCCAGCCAAAATTATTTTAGCATCACCGGCGCGAATCGCCTGGTCTGCAAGCATGACTGATTTAAGTCCTGAGCCACAAACACGGTTGATTGTGGTTGCTGCTACTGACTTGGGTAGGCCACCGTAGATGGCAGTTTGGCGAGCAGGTGCCTGACCTACGCCAGCGGTTAAGACCTCACCCATGATGATTTCATCAATTTTTTCCGGTTTGATGCCGGTTTTCTTGATGCAATCTTTAACAAGGGTTGCGCCTAGTTGCGGCGCTGGCGTTTGGGAGAACGCTCCGCTTAGTTTTCCAATAGCTGTGCGACCCGCATAGACAATGACGGTTGGATTGGCTGTCATGAAATTGCTCCTAATATATGTTTCCGGCGTCAATTAAACATAGCCAGGCGCCCCATGTCTAGGCTATGCTTTGGAAACGCTAATTTCTGGCGTTCCCTGTTAAAATGTAACGTATTATGACCCGCGCCGAGGAGATCCCCATGACGTCAAGGTCGAAGTGTACCCTGAAGCTCTCAAATGGTATGGAGTTTTCGGGTGAACTCATTGGTGCGCCCTTGAGGGCGTCCGGAGAACTTGTTTTTACAACGGGAATGGTTGGTTATAGCGAGGCTTTAACCGACCCCTCCTACTTCGGACAGATTTTGCTATTCACGTACCCGTTGATCGGAAATTATGGGATCCCAAAACTCCCAGAAAAAATGACTATTGAAACATCCACGGGCTTTGAAAGTGACCGAGTCCACGCATCGGCGGTCATTGTGTCAGTCGACAGTGCGGAGGCATTTCACTGGTCCAGTCGTCAAACGCTAGATGAATGGCTTAAAGATCAGAACGTTCCTGGGATCACTGGAATTGATCCGCGCCATTTGGTGCATATTATTCGGGAAGAAAAAGGTATTTCCGGAGTTGTGGTTCCGGAGGCTCCAGTGGGTGAGCGTTCCTGGCATTCTCTATTCCCGTCGGATTCTCCGGCGGTTTTTTTTGACCCAGGAACCCACGAAGTAGTGCGAGCTGTTTCTTGCAAAGAATCTTACCGCTTAGGTCACGGCAACAAGCGCGTGGCGGTGGTCGACACCGGTGTCAAATGGAACATCCTTAGACAGCTTGTTCAAAATAACATCGAAGTGGAAGTGTTGCCGTGGGACTCCGACCTTACCAAGGTCGATTGCTCTGGCTGGCTTCTGTCAAATGGTCCTGGCGATCCCCTGAAGACTGGAGATCTAAAAACTAGAGTCCGTCATCTTCTAAACGGGCACCATCCAATACTGGGTATTTGTCTTGGACATCAATTATTAGCGCTTGCTGCAGGTGCCACAACGTCTCGCATGGCCTACGGTCACAGATCCCACAATCAGCCTGTTCAGCTTGTGGGAAGTCGCAAAGGCTTTATCACCAGCCAGAACCACGGGTACATGGTTGATCCTGGAACGCTCCCTGCAGATTGGGAGCCATGGTTTACCAATGCTAACGATCAAACGATCGAAGGTATTCGTCATAAGTTCAAGCCATTTAAAAGTGTCCAGTTTCACCCAGAAGCAGCAGGTGGGCCCCGCGATACCGGGTGGATCATCGAGCAATTTGTAAAGGAGTTGTGACCTATGCCATTACTGCCTCAACTTGCAAATCTTGGTCGTAAAGCAAAGATTGTGCTCCTAGGTTCTGGGGGACTGACCATTGGACAAGCTGGAGAGTTTGACTACTCCGGTACTCAAGCGGTCAAAAGCCTTCTTGAATGTGGTCACGAAGTCATCGTGATCAATCCTAACATTGCAACTGTGCAAACCAACCCTCAACCCGGCGTGAAGATTTATCTTTACCCGGTTGAGCCTGAATGGGTTGAAAAAGTTTTTGAAGTCGAGCGACCAGATGCCATTGTCGCAGGCTTTGGCGGCCAAACGGCTCTAAATTGTTTGATAGCTCTCCATGACGGCGGAGCCCTAAAGCGATTTAGTGTCCTCAACCTCGGGACACCGGTTGAAACGCTCAAGATGACGGAAGATCGAGATCTTTTTGCTCAGAAAATGAGATCAATTGGCATGCCGATTCCCGATAGCTTTGCCTGCAATACGGAAGATGAAGCCAACAACGCTGCATCTAAAATCGGGTTTCCTGTAATCGTGCGTGCAGCTTATGCTTGCGGCGGACTCGGTAGCGGTTTTGCCTCAAACCAAGCTGAGCTTTCGACATTGGTCCGTTCAGCCTTAGCAAGCTCTCCTCAGGTGCTCGTGGAAAAGTCTCTGCGTGGCTGGAAGGAAGTTGAATATGAGGTGATGCGAGACAGTCAGGGTAATACGATTACCATCTGTAATATGGAAAACTTTGACCCCCTTGGTATTCACACCGGAGACAGCATTGTTGTTTGTCCTAGTCAGTCTCTTTCTGACGACGAGTATCAGATGCTTCGCAACGCCGCGATTAAGATCATTGATAGCTGCGGCGTGGTGGGAGAATGTAACGTCCAGTATGCTTTGAATCCTCATAACCTTCAATTTGTCGTCATAGAAGTTAATGCACGACTTTCAAGATCTTCGGCGTTGGCTAGTAAAGCATCTGGTTATCCTATTGCATATATTGCAGCAAAAGTTGTCCAAGGTTTTGATTTACTGGAGATCAAAAATCCAGTGACAGAAGTGACCTGCGCCTATTTTGAGCCAGCTCTTGATTACGTTACGATTAAGGTTCCCCGGTGGGATCTTGGAAAATTCAAGGGCGCCTCTAGGCTCCTTGGTTCGACTATGAAATCTGTGGGCGAAATCATGTCCATTGGTCGCAGCTTTCCAGAAGCGATTCAGAAAGCTATCCGAATGGTTACAGAAAATGATGCCGGTCTAGCTGCTTTTGAGCGGAGTACCCGCTCAGAAAAAGACCTAGAGGCTACCCTTTCCGAGCCAACTGATATGAGATTTTACGCCGTGATTGCTGCCTTACGTCAGAGTTGGGACTTTGAACGGATTCATGCCCTCACGAACATTGACAAATGGTTTTTGGCTAAATTGCAGGAAATCATTCGATGTGAGCGTGAGATCAAGGAAACTCTTAGCAGTAAGGACCTCTCCCAGGTTACGGCAGCAGAGTGGCGTTCGTGGAAGCAGCTTGGGTTTTCTGATGCGCAGATGGCCTGCTATCTTCTAGAGGGTAAAGGTATCCCTTCCACGCAGGCTAATATTTCACACGAGTCAGCTCGTATCAGAGCTGCTCGAAAGACCCAACACGTCACCCCCGTGGTCAAAAAGATTGATACGACGGCTGCTGAATATCCCGCAAAGAGTAACTATCTTTATATGACCTACCATGGACTGTCATCGGATCCAGGGCTTGGATCTTTGCTTCAGCACAAACGTTCTGCGCTAGTTTTGGGAAGTGGTAGTTACCGTATTGGCACGTCGGTTGAGTTTGACTGGTGCGCTGTTTCTTGTAGCCGCAAGCTCCAAGAGGAGTCATGGCGGAGCGTGATCGTAAACTGCAATCCAGAAACTGTCTCAACTGATTATAATAGTTCTGACAGCCTTTATTTTGATGAGATGAGTCTTGAGCGAGTGCTTGATATTTGCGAATTTGAGAAAATCGACGGAGTGATTGCAAGTATGGGCGGTCAGCTTCCAAATCGCCTGGCTTTGCCTCTAGCAAAGGCCGGTATCCGTCTATTGGGTCACGATGCGGAAACTATTGATACAGCAGAGGATCGCAGTAAATTTTCTGCTCTGCTGGATCAACTTGGAATTGATCAACCGCGATGGATTGCGGCGAAAACAAAGGCGGAGATTGATGCGTTTGTTGCGCGAATTGATTTTCCTGTTTTGGTAAGACCATCTTATGTCCTAAGTGGTGCGGCGATGAATGTTGCTTATGACCGTCTATCTCTTGATCGTTACCTCTCCATGGCTGAGTCAGTTAGTCCTGATCATCCAGTGGTGGTTAGTGAGTTTTTGTTAGGGGCTCGGGAAATAGAGCTTGATGGTGTGGCCCAGAATGGTGACATTTTAACCGCGATTGTTAGCGAGCATATAGAAAATGCCGGGGTACATTCTGGTGATGCTACGATGGTCGTCCCAGCTCAGAAGCTATATGTCGAAACAGTTCGCCGGATACGATCGGCAGCCCACAGTATTGCTAAAGGACTTAGATTAAACGGGCCTTTTAATATTCAGTTCCTGGCCCGCTCAAATCATATTCAAGTGATTGAATGTAATGCCCGAGCAGCTCGCTCATTTCCTTTTGTTTCAAAAGTCGTGGGACTTAATCTTGCAGATGCTGCCACAAGCGTCATGATTGGCAAGACGCCAAGGCTTGCGCGACTGAGTGAAGATGACTTACCCCATGTTGGGGTTAAGGCTGCCTTGTTTAGCTTCACCAGGCTTGCGGATGTCGATCCATTGTTAGGGGTTGAGATGGCCTCGACTGGAGAGGTGGGTTGCATTGCCGAAGATTTTGAATCTGCTTACATGCTCGCAATGGAATCATCGAAAGTTTACAGACCAAAAAAAGGGATTCTCATCTCTGCTGGTGCAGAGTCAGAAAAATTGAAATTTCTTCCCTGGGCTAAAAAACTCACTGACATGGGATTGTGCCTGTATGCTACGGAAGGTACAGCAAAGTTTTTAATTGAACATGGCGTTACGGCTCAAGCGGTTGCATGGCCGGGGGAAACAAGCGGCATAGATCCGATTGAACTGATTCGATCTAAGACGGTTGATCTTGTCATCAATATCCCCAAAAATTTGCAGCGTGATGAGTTAACCAGAGGTGCCATGATGCGTCAGGCTGCGACAAGGTTTGGATGCCCGGTCGTCACGAATATGGAAAAGATGATTGCTTACGCTCAGGCAATAACCTATTACCCCGACTTTGCCTCAACTCATAAACCGAAAGCCCTGCCACCATATCGATGAACATTAACTAGACTTTGTGATGACACCGTCAGTTTTACTGAGAGTTGAGAGGCGCATATATACAGGAATTCCAGCCACGATAATCATCGCGCCGATGGCACAAGCTCTCGGATTTGAATAAATCGCTTGAATCATGAGCCACACCGAGCTTGTAATAAACAAAACCGGCACTAGCGGAAACCACTTAATACGGTAACCGCGGAAGTTGCTGTCAATTTTGCGTAGTCGAAATAGCCCTGCCGCAGCCAACGAATACCAAATCCAAGACGAGAATACGACGTAATCAGTGAGCTGATCAAAAGTGCCTGTGGCCGCTAGTACGGTAGCGCACAATCCTTGTATGAGTATTGCTCGAACAGGAACATGGGTTTTCGAATTTACTTTGGCCAGCCATTTTGGGAAGACACCGTCCTTTGCCATGGCCCAGGGAACTCTAGCACTGGTTAGGATCGAGCCGTTCATGGCGCCGATAGCCGACATGACAAATGCCACCGAAACAAACGCGACTCCCATAGCTCCCATAAACGGCAAGACAGCCTTACTGGCCACCGGTAATGCATCTTTGAATTTGGTACTGTTACTTGTGATTATGTCGTCATAAGGAACACCGTAAAACCAAGCTAAATTTGCGATCACATACATGAACGTTACAATTACAATTCCTGTGATGAGCGCCCGCGGCACATTCCGCTGACCGTCTCTTATTTCGGCGGCGGCCATGGGCATATTGTTCCAACCGTCAAACGCCCACAGGGCTGCCAGCACGGCACCTCCAAATGCGGGTGATGCAAGGGTTTCCCAGGACATGGCGGGGCCAGATGTGAAGTGACTCCAATCGCCCGCTGGCGAAAGAAAGAAGACCCCAGAGGCAATAACAATGATCAAACCAAGCTTAAGGATTGTGAGTGCAAGTTGCACGCCCCCGCCAAAGGTTACATGTAAGCAATTGATGATTGTAAAGATCCAAACAAGTCCAATCGCAAAAATATTTTTCCCACCAATCATTTCAATATTCATGAATCCTGCCGCAAAAGCTGCAGATCCTGCTGCGTAAGCTGAAATGGCAGAAGGAGAGGCGATCCAAAATCTTGTCCAGCCATAGAGGAATCCCAGGGCTGGATGCCATGCTTTCTTTAAGAAAACATATTCTCCGCCGGACTCGGGCATCCGTGATCCTAGTTCGGCGTAGCAAAGCGCCCCGAGCAGGGAGAGAATGGCGGCTACCACCCACGCCATCATCACTGCACCAATACTGCCTGCGAGCTGCGACATGATAGCGGCTTTTAGGAAAATGCCGGTACCAATAATAGTGCCTACGACCAAGGCAGTGGCATCTTTTAAGCCAAGCCCTTTTACCAATTGGCTGGCCTCTGTTGCATTTGGAATGGTCTGATCGTAGGGCATGGGGCTAAGTCCTTCCGAGGGTAGAGCTCTAAGTTATCAATTTTAAGGCTTTAAATGCCTCGTTGACAACCCCCGGAAATTCTTCTAATTACTTACCCCTTCCCGACGGCGAGGTAGCTCAGATGGTTAGAGCGGTGGATTCATAACCCACAGGTCGGGGGTTCGACTCCCCCCTTCGCCACCATTTCTTAAAAATTTTCCAAAAACTTGTAGTTAGACGTCTCGAAGCGCGGCTTCATTGAAAGAAGAAACCACCACCGTTACCCCATCGACGGAAGTTCATAAAGCCACCACCATTAGCACGGTAACCGCCCCAGTTTGAAAACGCTTGGCGTACTGGACCATTACCCCAACCCCAGCGACCCCATAGGGCGAATTCAGACTTTGTCGTATTGGACTGAGCGGCTACCTGGCCTGCTGCTTGCCCAGCTGGTTCAAGCTTACCAGCAAGACCTTGTGGGAGAGCAATGGCAATTTCGCTGAATAAGTCATACGTATTTGGAAAACTTGCAGACATCTTTGACTTGGAGGCTGCGGAGCAGTAGAACGAGTCAAACGCTTCAGCAAAAGCAGCATCCTCGTACTTGGTTTGATCTGCTTTAACGGATGCTGGAATTCGGTAGTCTTTGCTTTTTTCAGTGTCAGCCGACAAAGCTGCTGCGATGTCTTTCTTCATAGATGCCAAAGCTGCGTTTTCCACAAATTCAGCATCGCCACCTGATTTCTTTACTTTCAAAATTACATCAGTAAATACGTAGCCCATCATCCGTACGACGGAGTGCTTGATGTTACGCTCAGTCAAACTAGGATCGCCTTCATCCTTAATAAAAATTCCTATACCAGATTCACCGCCCCGCCAGCAGGCTAGCAAGTCGTCTGCTCGTTGGGTGGATGAGGATTTGGCGCCACATGCGCTTGCAAGGTCTTTTACAACTTTAATCGAGCCTTGAAGGTCCTTAAAAAATGCGCTTTTCAGCTCAGTTGGCACAGCTGTTAACGCTGTTTGCATAGCTGCGATATCGCGGCTTGTTCCTATCAATTTGCCGTCTGAAGGCACAGATGCATAGGATCCTGAACATGAATTAAAGGTAAGCTTACTTCCTGCTTGAGAGGTGAAGTTGTCGAGACTTTTTGTCGTAGATATCTGAGAGCTAGGTTTACAGCCTGCAACTGTGAAAAGTATCGCTACAGTAGCAAGACTTGTGTGCGACAAAGACCAATAAATATTTTTTGTTACTGATTTTTGCATCGTGATGTATCTCCCCATAAAAAATGATGGAAAGGTTTCGGCATATACTCAGTAAAATTTTAGTAATTTCTGCAATATCCCGGATCTATTGAGGAAATTTCCCGCCAAATCATGGAGACAAAGTAGCTATAAAATCAGAGGCCTACGCCCTGCAAAATCAAATTAAGGGTCTTAAAGCCTAATGTTCGACGCCACTTGCCGTCTTAGTCTCCCCGAATAATTTTTGCTCCAAGCTTTTTCAGCTTATTTTCAATGTCAAAGTATCCGCGCTCCACCTGGTAGACATTATCAATGACGCTTGTGCCTTCTGCCACTAACGCGGCCATAATCAAGCTCATACCCGCTCGCACATCAGGGGAGCTCATCCGCGCTGCATAGAGTTTTGATGCGCCGTTGACCACAATACGATGTGGATCGCACAGAACAATATTGGCTCCCATTTGCATGAGCTTATCGGTGAAAAACATCCGTCCTTCAAACATTTTTTCAAAGAAGATCATGGTCCCTTGGGACTGCGTGGCAGCCACAATGGCGACACTCATCAGATCTGTAGGGTAGGCTGGCCATGGACCGGAATAGATGGTCCCAATGCGCCCTCCTATATCTTTTCTCATGATCAGGGGCTTTGTGCCGTCGATGGTCATATTTGATCCGTCAATTTGCGGAACAATACCGAGCCGAGCGAGTGTCTTAAGAACGAATCCTAGATCTTCTGGCTGGGTGTCTTTGATCGTGATCTTGCCGCCCGCCATGGATCCTAGACAAAGAAAGCTTCCAACTTCCATAAAATCAGGGCCAATAGTGTGGGTGGCGCCTTTGAGGGTTTTCACACCTTCGATGATCAGACGATTTGAACCTATGCCGGAGATTTTTGCTCCCATGGCATTTAGCAATTTGCACAGTCCAACAACATGAGGCTCACAGGCGGCGTTATGTAAAATTGCCGTGCCTTCACATTTCACTGCCAATAATAATAAATTTTCCGTCCCAGTTACGGAAGGTTCATCAAGATAAACATCAGTACCTTTTATGGTTTTAATTTCGCCCATGATGGATTGATTAAGTCTGAGACTTCCACCAAGAGCTTCAATACCTTCCCAATGGGTGTCGATACGACGAGCGCCAATCACGTCTCCACCTGGGAGGGCTAGTTCAACTTTTCCAAATCGTGCAAGCATGGGTCCGAGCAGCAAAATCGAGGCTCTGATTTTTGCACATAAATCTTGATTTGGTTTTTTATAGCTAGCATTGCGCGCGCACAGGGTAACTGTGTCGTCACCTTGCCACCTAACGTCAACGCCAAGGTCGGCCAAAACATCACAGGTCGTTAAAACGTCGCCAATTTTCGGCATGCGGCGATATGTGACAGGATCATCGGTCAAAAGGCATGCCATTAAAGTAGGTAAGGCTTCATTCTTGTTTCCTGACGGCGTAACTGTGCCGGAAAGTTTGTGACCGCCTTCAATATGAAATCGTGCCATGAGGTGCTCCTGCCCTTTGATTAGATCCAACTTAGTCGAGTAATTCGATAATTTCGCTGCGCGTGAGAGATTTAAAGATTTCTTCATCCTGATCAAGAAATTTCTCAAAAAGGGCCTTTTTCTTTTTGATCAGCTGATCGATTCGTTCTTCCAAGGTATCCCTGGTGACTAATTTTAAGACTTGAACGTTTCTATTTTGCCCAATTCGGTGGACCCTGTCTGTAGCCTGGTTTTCCTTACTAGCATTCCACCAGCGATCATAGTGAATTACGACATTGGCAGCCGTCAGGTCAATACCGATACCTCCAGCCAGGAGGGATGCGCAGAATACTTTACAGTTCTCATCCTTCTGGAAACGCTCGATGACTTTACCGCGATTTGTTGTGCTTCCTGTAAGCAATTCATGATCGATAGATTCGCTCTTAAGATAGTCGCTAATAATCCCGAGCATGTCCAAATACTGTGAGTAGACAACGATTTTATGCCCACTTTCAATGGCTTCCTGAATGAGCTCCTTGAATAGCTCAAACTTTCCACTCTGATGCTCGCGCCAAGTTTCTCGTCCGCGTAAAACTGATGGATGATCACAAATTTGTTTTAATAACGTCAGAACGGAGAAAACATGGAGGAATGGAATTGCTTTTGATTCGTCTTTTACTAGATCCATCAACGGACGAACTTTCATGTCCATAGTTTGCTTATACATCGCTTGCTGTTCTTCTGACAGGGCGCAATGTCTAATATCTTCGACCTTTTCGGGCAAATCTTTCAATACCAGGTTTTTTGTGCGACGCATCTTAAAGGGATGAATCAACTTCTGAAGGCTTACATCTTGAGGGGAAGCCGTCCCTGCAGTAAGTGGCTGCAGCCAAGTCCTTTTGAAATAGTCGTCAGAGCCAAGATAGCCTGGAACAAGAAAATCAAAGACCGCTTTAAGTTCGCCCAAATGATTTTCCATGGGTGTACCACTTAAACAGAAGCGACTTTTACTTTTTAGATTGCAGACTGCCCGATAGGTGGCGGTATCATTATTTTTAACAAAATGAGCTTCATCCAAAACGACCACATCCCATTCGATGTTCCCAAGTTGGCCAATGTCTCGCATGACGATACCGTAGCTGGAAAGGACCGTATGTTTTTGAACGCCAAGACCCGTCAGTAAACCTTGACGCTTTAAACCGTGATATTTGATTGGTTTAAGGTTAGGCGCAAATTCCTCGATCTTGTCAAGCCAATGATCGAGAACCGTCGTGGGGCAAATCACAAGAAACTTTGGATTTTTCTTCGTTTGGCTTACGGCATGTAAAAGCGCCATTGTCTGGTGTGTCTTACCAAGGCCCATTTCGTCAGCTAATAGCCCACTTAAGCCATTAGTGTGGAGCCACCACATCCAGCCGTAACCTTCTGCTTGATAGCTCCTTAGATTGAGTTTGCTGCCCTCAAGTTCTGGGGGTGTGGTTTCTTTTTGAAATTCTGTGCGGTCACGAAGTTTGTCTAAAAGTTTCTTGCTACCGGCAAATTTGTCCAATTCACCAATGGCGGACTTAAAACGAATCATGCCTACGGTGTCTAGTTTTAGGGACTTGCTGGCTTCGTCGATCTGCCATGCGTACTGGGTGACAAACTCTGGAACCTTGAGCCATTTTTTACCACTTCGGAAGTACTCTCGCTTCTTACCCCTGTATTCAAGCAAGATATCCACCATGGAAATAGAGCCGTCGCCAGTGTCAAACATTGGTGCGACGTTAAACCAGTTGTCATCCCCAGCCAGCACCTTGATTTTGCTTACGGTCGGATTACTTATGACGACGCCTTCCATCAACGAGGGTTCGACGTAGGTAGCCCCATGTTGCGCGATTTCAATAAATCCTTGAGAGCAAGCAATCGCGGCATCGTCACCATCAAGTTTGAATGCGTAAGGCTGGTCAGACCAACTAGGATTTA
>CAMDGW010000030.1 GCA_945897695.1 Pseudobacteriovorax antillogorgiicola
CGCTGGAGGGCTGTCATCTTTTGGGAAACTCTTTGGGACTGGGTTTCCATATCTAGAAACAAAATTGTCCAAGCATCTCGAAGATTGGATTCGTACAATGTGCGCATAGACTCAAAAACAGAAAAACTGGCCGCCCCCAGAATGCCCACCAGACAAATCGCTGAAAGAATCAGGCGGATCCCAGGACGGAAGCCGAACCGAACTTTATTGTTTCCACCTCGAGCATTAACCTTCGCCCTGAGGTCAGTCTTTTCCTGCAACTTAGAGTCTGACATTTTTATCTTTCCTAACCTCAATTTCAATACGTCGATTTTTCTTCATATTCTCAGGAATCCATTGTCCGCTGGCGGATTTTTCGGGCAGAAGGGGCTCTGCACTCCCCCGTCCTTCTACTCTAAGCTTCCTTGGATCGACACCTTTAGCCATCATGAATTTTGCGACTTCCGATGCGCGCAATACCGAAAGTGACCAATTATCAGTTTTTGACTTTGCAGGCGGCGCACTTGAATCTGTGTGTCCAATGACACTGATATAAATCGTATTTTGAATTTGATTAATCGTATTCGCGACATCGGCTAGACGAGGCTTAGCATCCGCAAGAATTTCTGCAGAACCTGCAGCGAATGCTATATCAACCGGTAAAGCAATTGACATGGTCTGTTTTATCTCATCGGCACCAAGGACAGCCTTTAGTTCATCGATTGTCATTTTATCTTTGTTATCCTTACTCGTTTCGCTCTGACCCGCACTGCCATTTTTTCCTCGATTCTGCTGTTCTTCAAGTTTCTCAAGCACATCTTCAACCGAATCTACATTCATCATTGCAATTAGCATCTGCACGGCCTTGAAGGCAACCGACTGTGAGGCCTCCTTGGCGGAAGAACCCTCAGAGTCACTTGAGCTTTCATTCTTTTTAAACGCATCCATCAATTTTAGACGAACGCATTCTTCATTTTTTGGATCTTTTGAAGCAAAGGAATACATAACAACGAAGAAACCAAAAAGAAGTGTCATCAGATCCGCATAGGACACAAGCCAGGGCTCGCCCTCTTCGTGCTCGGCAGCATGCTTCTTTGCACCGTGACCATCATCATGTATTTCGTGATGATGAGCATCATGATGGTCTTTTTTATTTTGAGTTTTTTTTGCCATAAAAATGACACACTCCCATTAGTCATTTTATGGGATAGTCACTTCAAGCTACATAGGCATATCTTGCCCAGCAGGCTCGGTTTGAATTTTCATAGTAAAACGAGATTTCCATTGTCTAGCTTTACAACCGACTTATCAGTCTTTTCGAGCTTGGTTTGAATGGGCTCCTGTTGCCGAAAGATCGCCGGACGATCTCCTACAGACTCCGCTTTAGGAGCTGGCGGTAAAGTCAAAGATTCATCTCTGGAAACACGAATCGACCCTGTATCGTCAGAAACAGAAAGGTGAAAATCGCATCTTGGAGCGTTTAAATACCTTTTAGCATTTGACAGAAGCTCCTCCGTCACAAGGCCTGACGTATCGACTGCTAGAAGACCAATGTCATCCAAGACGTCTCTGGTATGCATCGCTGGAATGCCTATACGGTCTGATACTAACGGTGATCGTTCCGCAGAAAAACTCGGACTATTTAAGCTTTCATCGTTCGATACGAGTTTAATAGGACTAGATTCGCTGCCGTTGAGACCACCCCAAACACTGCAGGATAAATTTTCGAAATGCTGCTCGTTAAATTCGCGATCTGATTGGAGTCCTGTGAAACAATCTATTTCAAGCTCAACAGCTGTCCCAGACGTTTTTTCAAATATTTCACGATCAGATTCAGACGCCCCCCCCACATTAAGGGTTGGTAGAGCCATCTGGACTGGTGTAGGCAATTCAAAATCTCGGCGAGGCCTTAATTTACGATGGGTTCCCTCCATCTTCAGGCGGTTCAATGAAGACATACCAATAAGGTCTGGCGGAAAGAACGTAACAGCAGACTCCGCCATCGAGCCGGCAGCCAAAGCATTCGACCACACCACCTCAGCTGCGACGGCAATGGCGTCGTCTTCCGGCTGTTCATAGCCATCGATCCGAGATGATAGGACTTCATTAATCAGCGGTGGAAGCTTGAACCTGGTCAGGAATGTTTTTCGCATCCATTCTGGCATATCAACAACAATATCAGCAGCTGCCTGCACGGGTATACGGACAATCAATTGAAAGGTCGTCAGCAAGAGCTCATCAAGTGGCTCTTCCCTGCACCCGTAGTATTCAAGAGCTGAAAACACTGTGTCATCATCTGAATCGTTGATGTTTATGCCGGGTTTACGCAATATTTGGTCACGAATTAACTGCTGCATGTGAACAGGTTTTCTGCGGCGAATGATCATAGCCTCTTCACCCATTGACAAACCGGGCAAACCGATACGTTGGACTTCTTTAACCGATATGGAAGAAGGAACGTCCATTGAATTAAATGCGGTCGGATCGCTGTTGGCCCCACTCTGCAATTTAGATCTATAGGCGTCATTGTTATCATGACCGGCAGAATCTGGATATTCGGGCAAAGGCGGAAGTGTCCTAACCGCTTTCGGAGCTATCGTACCTAAGGCGGTTTCAATATGTCGATTGCTAAATCCAACCTTCGGAGATTCAACAGGCTCCGCCTTGGATTTTGGATACTTATCTTTTGCAACAGAAATTACGATGCTGCGCTTAGGACTGGAGGACGTGACAGACTTACCCAGACTGTTTCCTTGAAAACTTGATCCCTTCGCCCCCGAAGACTGACTCATGGTATTGACTCCGCAATTAACAAGAGTTTACTCAAGATGATATCGGACAATTGACTCAACTCTGGAGGCGTGAAAATGAATCTGACAATATCTAAAGCTATGTCAAACCTCCAAATTCCAACATAAACCCGAGGTGATATCACTGGTTAGGCCGAGCCCTTCGAAATCTTTGTCAAAAGCAGGTTAGACTAAATACAGAGCATCTAGCCAGGAATTATCATTTAGAGGACCCCCTTTTGAACTTCCTAGTTGTCATTTCGTTTTGTCTTGCAGCAGCTGTCGTGGGATGGGCGGCTTTAACATCCAGTGATAATCCAAAAGCGTTTATTGATGTACATGGACTTGTCATCGTTATCGCTGGCTCCATTGTCGCAACGTCGATCAGCTTCCAGCTGGACAGAGTTTTCCTCATGCTAAAAGTATTCTGGAATCGGACGATTCTTGGAAAGAAACCGGACTATATCGCCGTCATCAAAGATCTCATGAAGCTTGCCGATGCCTATCGCAACGAATCAAGTGAGCTCCAATCTTTGGTCGAAAGTCAAAAGGACCATTTCCTAAAAGAGTCAATGAAGCTTCTTCTTGACGAACTGGTAGAGCCTGCTCAACTTGGGAAGATACTAAGGGCCAGAGCAGAAACCATTTTTGAACGCTACAATGATGATGCCGCACGTTTCAAGGCTATGGGTAAGTACCCTCCAGCCATGGGCCTGATGGGTGCTGTTATCGGGATGATTGCTCTGCTAGGAGGTCTAGGAAAACCAGGCGCAGAAAAAACCATTGGCCCATCCATGTCGATTGCGCTTGTAGCAACATTCTATGGCATCGCCTTCGCAAACTTGATTGTTATTCCCATCGGAGAAAACCTCGGAGAAACTTCGAAGGAGATCCTCCGCAAAAACACAATTATTGTTGAAGGTATTAAGTTGGTCGCCGCCAAAACCAACCCAATCGTCCTCGCTGAAGAACTCAATTCATATCTGCTTCCGAATGAACGAGTCGATTGGAAAGCCGTAGTTGGTGCCTGAAATATTTATTAGAAGCTTTACTCGTTTGATCTATTGATTGCTCACGCACCAATTAGTTCAAATAGCTCAGGATGCCTTACGCTCTTCTCCCTGAGCGTTGACACCCTCAGGCGGCTGCAGTCCGAGAGCCTTTGCCTGCGATAGGATAATCTCGTCGACCACGTTACGATCGGAAGAGACAATTTTCCGAACGGCGGTAAGCAATGATTCGATAATTGCGTCTTTTCGCGTATTAATTTCTGCCATCTTTTTAGCATTCTTCTGGGTTTGATCAATTTCTGTTTGCAGCATCTCTGCCTTCTTAGTCCCGGACGGTAACGTGGACTGTATTGCGGCCCTTAAGGCAGCATCAGCCATGAGCATGACTTCCGTACGCTTTGCCAGCGGCAAACCACCAAAAGCTTGACCGATGACTTTGCCCGGCACGTAGACCATGTCTTTCAAGAATAGCTTAGTCTGCATGATCTGCCGCTTGAGATCCCAGTCTTCAGGCGGCACGAGATCATAGACCATGCCTTCATCTGCGACCGAAACCGTCTTTACCAAACGCAGAATCAGACGGCGCTGAGCTTGAGCACGCTCGGTGACAGTTGATGCAACCTGCTCGATTTTGGTAATAATACTCGCAATAACTTGATCGGGCGAGTCTATCGACTTATCCATCAGGCCTGCAGCATCCTTTAGGACCGCAGGAGGGATAGCTTTCATAAGTCGATTGCCGCGTTCCACGGTCAGTGTTTTCAGCAGAACCGCAACGCTCGTTGCATCCGCTTCGGTAATAAACTTTTGGATAACTGCATCATCAGACTTGATCAATACCGCACGGACTGGGTCAAAGGCTTTCATCCCGTCGTCGCGCAACGTTGCTTTTGAGATACATTCGCCGTACATTCGCTGTGCAATCTCAGCACCATTTAGGATATTTGGCGGCGTTTCACGGTGTTCTTCGATATATGACTCAAGCTTCTGAACTGCAGCACGTGGCAATTGATCTAGGGAAGGCTTCAGTGGCGCATAGCCCATGAAGCTCAAAAGGTCCCTGAAATCAGCGAGACCATTGTCATCATAGAACATATCACTTAGATATTCGGCACAAAGAAATGTATTCTCCGAAATGAGGGCTGTCATCTGCACTCGGATATTTTGCATTTCGCGGGTGAGCGCTTGACCTGCAGCAGCTTGATCAAAGCTTCCGCGCTGATCTTCATCTTGATCCGCAGAGGCAGGCGAATCCTCAACAGTAGCATCCTCTGTGCCGCCATCTCCGCCTTCTTCCGCAGGTTTGAGCGCAGCAATATCTTTTCCCAAACCTGAAAGCGCTGTTTGAATTCCCTTACTGAGGGCCCTAGATGCGAGTAACATCGCAAGAAACACAAACAAGCCAAGGATCAATCCACTGACCACCGTCGAGACGAACGCATTGTCAGGCTTCCAAATTGATTGAAAAAACGTCTTCGCAGTCGCCGCCTCGACTGGCGCTGGTGGAGCAGGCGCTGGAAGCGCAGGAGCTACTTTGACTTTGACCCAATCAATAGTGTTTGCGCCCTTTGCTATAGTTGAAAATTCGAGAAATTCACCCACGAGCGAAGGCAAAACTTCTGCAAAATCCTTTGGACTGCCCGGTGGCAGCGTCACCTCAACATTGACCTTGGTGATATAGTCAGCTGGCTTAAAGACAAATGAGCCAGTCGTTGGCGCTGGCGAAGATGGGACACTGATGGCTAGCGTTACTGGCGCCGGAGCAGGCGCTGCTGGCATTGCAGGGGGAAATGGCGGCTGTGCAGGGGTATTAACGTTAATAGTTGGTGCCTGCGCTACCTCTGTAAGTTTAGTTTGCTGCGCCTCTTGGGCTTTAGCGATAATCTCACTGATGGTAGAATTAACAATGTCGACATTCAATCGCCCAAGGCGGACCCCTTCCTTGGGACCATCGGTCGTTTTAGCAGTCTCAGCCGTCTTCTGTCGCTTAGCTTGGTCTTCTGCAAGTTTTTTTGCTTGCTCTTCACTCAGGCGCTTATTGTGATCTTCATTTATTTTCTTAACATATTCATCGTAAATCTTTTTAACCCGCTCTTCATATTGCTGACGGGTTTGCTCTTCTTTTTTTGCCTGCTCGTCATTGAATGTCTTGAGCATATCTGTAACATTCTTACGAAATGACTCGTCAAGCTCTTGGCGCTCTTTTCCTACAGAGTCTGTCTGTGCCCTTTTCCAAGAATCAGAATCAGCCTGAGCCTTCTTTTCATCAAACTGAAGACTGAGACTGACCGAGGCATCGGCATCATTAATCCCGCGCAGCTTAAGTTCACTTTTCAACTTCTGCCGCAACATGTTGCCATAAAATTCAGCGAGCTCTAGTTTGTCCTGACGAGATATCAAAACCGTATTAACACTTGCAGACTGAGCTAGTGTCTGAAAAGAAAATAGTGCTGCATAGACGGCGGTTCCAAACTTGAACCATCGACGTCGCGAATGCACCATTTTTTTACTTTGATAATTCAAGCCTACTCCGCATATATAACCAAGAGAACCCTGATCCTGCATCTTGTCTATCGGCAGAATCGTTTGATATTTAAATTTTACTGCTAGGCAATTTTGTTCCAGCTTGCATGCCAGTGAAAATCTAATTGTTTTAGTAAAATACCAAAAAGTAAGTGACGCCAGCACACGCCTTGTGCTTGAGCGTCACGTAGATTTTCAATAATTTAGAAGGTCATCTTCTGGGGCGTATACCAAGCCTGCGAATTTCATCGTCAAGGGTTCCCACCATCATCATCCAAAACATTTTCCAGTCTCCCATGAATGAGTAGATTGGAAATCTGAAGGTGGCAGGCCGATTTTTCTCAAAAACGAAATGCCCCCACCAGGCACAGGCATACCCGCAAATTACGGCCAGCACTAACCATGATCCATTTCCAGTCATCAAGGCCACGGAAACAAAAGTCACTGCTATCGCTGTTCCAAGAAAGTGCTGAATTCTGCACTGTAAAGTGCTGTGCTCACCTAAATAAAACGGCCAAAAATCATGAAAAGAAGAAAACGTTCTTACGTCTGACTTTGTTTCAAGATTTTCACTGGTCATATGATCACCTAAATATTACGCCTCAATTCGGATAGATTTTCTTAGCGCTTTGGTCCTGGGGGTTTGTGATTCTGGCGATTATTGTCGGGACGTTGTGAGTCCCTCCCCTGACCTTTACCCTGATGACGACCCTGGCCGGCGCTGTCCCCTCGCTGCCCTTGGTCCCGGTCACGACCACCACTACGGTGTCTATCTCCATCCTTGCTGCGATGCTGACTCTTTTGTTGTTGCTGCTGCTGGCCACGATGGTCCCCTTGAGGTTTGCCCTCACCTTCACCCATCAGCAGACCCAAATCAATGTCTTCAGCCCAGATTTCAGCTTCACTATCCATGGGCTCTTTTTGCGTCGATTGAGATCTGTCGACCACCTCAACATCTTTGG
Organism: Pseudobacteriovorax antillogorgiicola; assembly: GCA_945897695.1. Taxonomy (GTDB): domain Bacteria; phylum Bdellovibrionota_B; class Oligoflexia; order Oligoflexales; family RGVZ01; genus CAMDKS01. Next base: position 7,264 of record CAMDGW010000030.1, read on the forward strand.
CTTTTGCGGCGACCTGGCGGCCGTCAGCAGTCTCGAGAACCACCATCTGGTTCAAAATATCGGTCTTAATTACCACGCCAGAATCGCCATCAGGCAAAACCCGCACTCTTGATTTCATAGCAGGCAGCTTGCGTCGAAGATCAATATACGCATCATTTTCATAAGTCAAACAGCACAATAGGCGACCACAGCCACCAGACACCTTGCTTGGATTGAGAGCTAGATTTTGATTCTTAGCCATCTTTATTGAGACGGGGACAAAATCGCGAAGGAAACTTGAGCAGCAATACTCTCGACCACAAATACCGAGACCACCAACTAACTTTGCCTCGTCGCGAGCGCCAACCTGTTTTAGTTCAACACGCGCACGAAGCGCTGCTGCCATGTCTTTGACGAGGTCACGAAAATCAACGCGACCGGGCGATGAGAAGTAAATGGTGATTTTGTTGCCACTCATTTGCATCTCAACTTTCATGATGCGCATGTCCAGCTTAAAAACATCCACACGCGACCGGGCAATCTCCATGACTTGTGCTTCGTTAAAATGTCCGGAGTCATCCAAGTCCCGCTCGGTCGCCATCCTAATGACTGGTTTAACCTGTAAGGGGTCAATGTCGCTGGAAACCCGCGAATCTATCTTTACAACCCGCGCCACCGTGGCGCCGCGCTCCGTGTCTACCACCACCTGGTCTCCGACGTTAAGCGAGATCTCGCCCGGGAGAAAATCGTAAATTTTACCAGCACGGCGAAATTGAACGCCGACGATATTCATTAGGTTTGCACTAGCTCCCGAGAACGTAACAGTGGAATCGGTCATAAATTTAATTCTCCCATCCGCACAGCCCGATGGATTCCGCCACCAACTGTGCGTTTAGCGTCACTTTTCCTAAAATGGCTTGTTGCCGTATCTCTCGGATCAATCGTCTCCGATTACTCCGTTTGAAAGCTTCTGTTTCTGATTGACCTCTATGCGCGCTCTGAGTCAGATCCTGGCGGTTAATCCTATTTAACTCCCATTCAACTGCTGAGAGAATCTCTGGGACTTTGGCCTTGTGAACTCGCGCGAGGTTTGCTGCGGCACGCGTAATTTCCTGAGGCTTTGCGGCCGTCAGTAATTGATGGATGTCCCCAAGAACCCCGCTTCGATGATCAGAACTATCTTCAATTTCCCTGGCTAGCAAGCCAGGGCTATGGCGAAGTCTCATGGCCCATTGAGAAAGCTGTTCTTCAGTTTCTGGAGCCTGCCCCGTATTCTTGAGCGTGTCTCGAAGCCAGGAGAGTACCAACTCTTTGGCTGGTGGCTTCACACCCCAACGCAGACAGCGACCTCGTATTGTCGCAGGTAAAAGCAATGGGCGACTTGAAGTAAGAATCACCCGAACCTGCTCAGTGGGCTCTTCCAGGGTCTTAAGAGCACGATTCACTGCTTCAATGGTCATCCGCTCGGCGTTCATAATCACACCAATACGAAGTCCATCAGGGCTCATCATTGTAAAATGCTCCTGAAGACTCTCAATATCAGCCGTTTTTATTGAGTCCCCTTCGGGGTCGACGATCCTGACATCAGGATGAATACCTCTCAGGACCTCTCTACAACTTCCACAATTCCCGCAAGGAGATGCCGGGCCTAATGCCTGCTGACAAAGCATTCTCGCCACCATCCACACGCCCAGATGACGCTTTCCAACACCCTGCAAACCTTCGAGTAAAATGATTGGATGCATACGGCCGCCGTCCATGACGCGACCCAATTCAGCCATCGACTCATCCAGGCCAATCACTTGACGCCAGTCCAAATTGGAATTCATTTTTGTCTTCACAGATTCCAACGCCGCTCCAATTCTGCGCAGGCATCATGAAGCACTTCATCTGCAGAGCGAGCGGCATCCAAAATATAAAATCTTGCAGGATAAAAACCGGCAACTTTGCGATAGCCCTGACGTAAACGGTCGAGGACTAGCTGCCCACCTTGATCATAGCGTGCCGTATCATCATCATTCATGGACGTGCCACGCCCACCAATGCGGTGACTGGTGACGGCAACATCGCAATCAAGTAAGAAAGTAATATCCGGCTCTATCCCACCGGTTGAAAACCGGATGAGCCATTCAAGATCATTAAGAGCCACCCCGCCGAATAGACCTTGGTAAACTCGCGTTGAGTCGGAAAATCGGTCGCAAACAACCCACTGACCGTTCGCCAGAGCTGGCCTTATGACTTTAGCAACATGCTGGGCCCTGGCAGCAGAAACTAACAGTGCTTCGGTCTCAGATGTTATTTCATCGCCTTCTGGGGGCGCTTTGAATATTTTTCTGATTTGATCAGCAATTGGAGTACCACCTGGCTCACGAGTCTGAACGACTTCAATTCCCTTTTGGCTCAACCAAGCAACAAGCCCGCGCATTAAGGTCGACTTACCAACCCCTTCGCCGCCCTCCAAAGCAATAAATCTTGCCCGCTCCGTCAAAATCCTACTCTCCACCAATCAAATCAATAAACTACAGCCTTCTATAACACCACGAAAAGGTCCTGATAGACAACCATTAATAAGTGTAATTTTCTCCTTTAATTACATGGAAATAGGCCAGACACCGGATGTTTGCCGTGCTGCCTTCGCACCCCCGGATTGCTTGAGGTTTCGCTAGTTTGTCCGATACCCCTGCAGGTCCGCGGTGGGCACAAGCTCCGAAAAAGACCGTCTTATTTGGGAGAGCAAACAGAGCCAATGGCATCAAAACCATACATTCTTGGGAGTGTCGTCGCACGCGGCGGAATGGCGGAGATTTATCGCGGCCTGCAGGTCGGTGAGGATGGTTTTCAGCGCCTGGTAGCGATTAAGCGCATTCTCCCCCACCAGGCTCAGAACGCAGAATTTAGTGAAATGTTCAAAGACGAGGCACATATCGGCCAGCGCCTGCAACATGCGAACATAGTGAAGGTTGAAGGATTTGACATCATCGAAGGATCTCCGTCTATCATCATGGAGTTTGTGGATGGTTCCGACCTAAGAGCGTTGTTGGCGGCAACTGAGTCAAGGAAAGCCCCACCGGGCAAGCGATCGCTGATGCCAATAGAGCTTTGCCTTTACATCATCGCCGAAGCTGCCAGAGGCCTGCATTACGCCCACACAAGACGAGACGATGTTAGTGGTAAAGCACTGAATATCGTTCATCGTGATATTTCCCCGCAAAATATTCTCATTTCATGGGAGGGCGAGGTCAAGATCACCGACTTTGGTATTGCGGCTGCCGACCGAGACTTCAAGCAAACTGAAACCAAAGCTGGAATCGTCAAGGGCAAGTATTCCTATATGAGCCCTGAGCAGATCAGCGGCAAGAAATGCGACCCCAGAACTGATGTGTTTGCCCTGAGTATTGTTCTTTGGGAAATGCTCACGATGCACCGCATGTTCACTTCTGACAATGAGTTTGAAGTCATTGAAATGGTCCGCAACTGCAATATTCCGTTGCGCATGCGCGACGTAAATTCCAACATTCCAGAAGACGTGGAAGCACTTGTACTTCGCGGCCTGTCCAAAGATCCGAGGCGACGATACGAAACCATGGAGGTTTTCGAACGAACAATACGCGCCTATCTTGCAGGCCGCAACGTTTCAGTCTCTGCCAACGAAGTTTCCCATTTCATAAAAGACGTCCTTTCCGATCGTCAAGAAGCCTCCCGCGATGAAATGAGAAAAATTCTAACGTCCGCTAAGTTACCTGCTGCAGAATCATCACCTCCAAAGAGACCAGCAACGCCCTCCGTTGAACTTGCCTTTGATCTAAATTCTTCGAACAACTCAACATTAACTGTGGGACGAGCCACAAAGTCCCCCACCAGTCTACTACCTAGTCAATTACAGCAATCCAATGGCCCGGCCATGGTGCGAGCAGCCTCTGCCCACAGATCTGTGCCGCAAAGAAATCATGAACTTCGTTTACAAGAGCAACGCCGGCATTCTCAAAAACAAGCTCAGTCCAACAGTTCTGTACTAATGTTTGCGGCTGTTTGCATCATCCTGCTGGCCGCCGCAGTTGGATTTAAAAACTACAAAAACGCTGCCAAACAGGCTCTAACCTTAGTGGTCAAAGCGCAGCCTGAAACGGTTCGGATAAAGATTAACGAGAAAGATCATAGCGGTGGTCGCTTTGTGGCGACTCCGACCAAAATTCGACTTGACCCAGGACTGAACAGCGTTGAATTCATTCGTCCAGGATATACTTCGGAGAAGATTTTTGTAAACACAGACGACGGAGCCCCAAAAAACCTGCCTATCGTCCGACTCAAACCAATCGCAACCTTTGCGCCCGTGCGAATTGAATACCGAGGAACCGAACCATTAACGGTCAATGTTAACTCTGGTTTTTTCAAACAAAAGGTCAGTTCCCAACAAAACATGATCCAAATTTCTGATTTAACGAGCGGGCTACCCGTGGAACTAGCTGCCGTAACCAATGAAAAGAAGACCATTATCCGCTGCGTTTTCACGCCTGCGAACACTTCCGAAAGAAGACCATTACTGGTCATTATCGATGCAAGCAAACAAGCCTGCGAGGTCTCTGGAACTTCAAGAAAGGAGGACGTACGTTGACGCCGCTCCTCCGCAACTCTCTGCTAATAGCGCTAAATTTGGCCATCTGGTCCCTCAATGGACTCATGGTCAACGGAACTGTAAGACTTTCTGCCAAATCTGGCATCCCGTTATTAATTCAGTCTGACCCAGAGCGCATTAAACTCTCTATTGATGCCAGACCGTGGCAGGCAGAAGATAATGATGGCGGTTGGCTGCAAACTCCCGCAACGATTTACCTGCCAGAGGGACAACACAAAATGCTGGTCGAACGACCAGGTTATGGCCCCCAGCAATTCAAAGTTCTATTAGCCCCGGGGGATAGTGCTGTGATCAAACCAGAGCTGGAAAAGCAGGTTGAGACCTTTATCGAAACAGAAATCGTCACAGAAGGAGATAGCTTTGAAAATCTCACACTGGTGGTAGATTCAGGTCTAGCATTAGGCCCCGCACCACTTGAAATCGACAACTTGATTCCGGGTACACACTTATTGGAGCTGCGTTGGAGAGGCGTTGAAGGACTTCGCAAAAAGCCTTACAGGTGTGTTTTCAACGCTGCCATTGTTGGCACTAATAACACTCTGAAAATCACTATCAAAAAATCAGGCAAAAAGCTTAAAGTGACTGGGTGTAAACGGATCTAATCCGTTTACTTTTAGTGAGTTAATTATGCATGCCTGAGGACGAGACAGCGCCATCCTAACTCATGACTTGATGACTCTATTTTTAAGCCACAATGGCTAGCTCGCAAGAGCAATGGAGCTTCCTCTTTTTCTACAAATCCAGCGATTACAAGGTAGCCTTCGGGTGCCAAGTGAGTTTTCATTTCGGACATTAGGTCATGAAGAACAGGAACGAGAATATTGGCGATAACCACGTCAAATTTCTCAGGTAGCTTAAGGTGATCGCTCAAGAAAACATTAGCCCTGACCCCAGCCGTTTCACAATTAGACTTGGAGAGGTCCACCAGGTCCTGAGAAATTTCCGTACCATAAAGTTTTGAAACACCAAGCTTTCCAGCCAGAACAAGGTAGATTCCCGTGCCCGTACCCACATCAAGAAGCGATTTAGGACGCCAGTGCTGAAAATGATTTTCCATCAAGTGAATAATAGCCCGAGTGGTAGCATGCTGACCGGTTCCAAAAGCTCCGTCACCAGCATCTATTTCAATTCGTTCGAGACCTCTCGGCGTAGGCGACCCGTGACCCAGCGGCACGATCCAGAACCTCCCAGTCTCTAGAGGATGAAACTCTTCATTCCAGCATCGCTGCCAAGACTCATCACTGATTTCGGAAATTTCGGTCCACAATTTTTCTGGAAAGGCTTCTTTAATCTCTGTTTCAAGCCTGCCTAATTGGCTTCGACTATCGTCATAAAGGACAACTGCTGCGGCACTCATTCGTTCCTCGGTAGTCGTTTCGCTATCAAGCTCTTCTTGTAACAGCTCGATCTGTACGCCATCAATATATCCTTCCACATAGTCCGACCGACCAAGCGCCTCCAGGTAATCAAGAACCTGTCGCTTAGTGCGTGCCGTCCATTCTGATCCGATAGAAATAAATGAAATTTTGAGCTCAAAAGACATATTACTCTAACCAAACCTCATACGACCGGGGACCGTTTTCTGCTAAAAATAGTTCCTGGGGAACAGATCCTGAATCCAGGGCTTTTTGTCGGATGAGGTCAAGACGAATGCCGTCGTGTTCACATCGAACCTTCACACTCTCTGGCAGGAGATCCTCTAGGTCGGTCAATGCACCAGCCGGAAGACTCAGCTCAACGATTGTTTCATCACCTTCTTTAACGCGAACTTTTAGTGATTTTGCTACCAGCGCATGGGACGGTGATACAGTTGCAAGAGGACCCGAAAAACTTGCAGAAGAGACAAGCGGATAGGCGACGGCCAGAAATCGCAGCTGCTCTTGCCAGGGAGCCCATATTTTTTGGAAATCAACACCAACACCCATCGCTAGCAGAGCGTGATGCCATCCTTGAATGGACCTCATCAGGTACATAAACCATGGTGGTCCAGCCGTTCTAAACCACCATTTGTCTTGCCCCAGGATTTCATCCAATGCATCCTGCAAACACCATTGATCTGCCATCCAAAACTCTTGCTGGAAAATCGGTTTAAATATGGCTCGACTCAAGGGCAGCAATTTTTTCGAAATCGGCTGAAGTTTGGACGAGGAAAACCCAAGAGAACTAAGCGCCAATTTGACACTTTCCTCGTCTTCCCTTCGTGTTGCCTCAATCCAGTGGTAAAAATTTGCCGAATATTTTGAAGGAAGGCTTGTCACTGTGCCAAAGTCGTACACTACAAGCTTTATGCCGTCGTCACTCAACCGAAAACCGTAGTTGGAAGGATTTAAATCCGAATGCATAACACCTAGACCAAACATACTGTCAAGCAACCATGCAGTAAATAAGCCTGCTACTGTATTTTTCTGATCGACGGAAGAGGAGGCTGAAAAACTGGCGAGGGAAATAGATTCTTCCCAAGTCTGGGTTAGAATTTTTGACGTGGAAAATTGTTCGAAGGTACTCGGGATTACTATCGCAGATCCACGGTAGCGATTATGAAAAATCAGTTGGTTTTGTTGCTCCATGCGATAGTCAGTTTCTTCAAGAAGTTTCTGACGTAGAAAAATCCTGGTTGAGCCCACGTCAAAATCGTACTTTCTTGCCGGACTAAAACCCGCAACACCAAAAATTGCATCAACTTGAGCCGAAATAGTAGCTACAACTTCGGGATATTGGATTTTGATCGCGACAATTTCGCCGCTTTTAAGGCGCGCTTGATGGGTTTGACCAAGTGACGCTGTCTTAGCCCATGCGCTGATCTCTTCTAAATTCTCCGAGAGCTCAGGGCATTCTTTTGAGATGATTGTTTTTACTTCATTAATATTCATGGGAGGCGGAGAGGGAATTTCTTTGAATGAACGCATCCCCATTAGCTGTGCGATTTTTGCAGGCGCACCGGGAATTTCACCTAATGACTGACTGAGAAATCGCCCCGCATCGTCAGCGCTGAACGCACGACGGACAGCAGACTCAATGCCTATGGCAGCAAAGCGAACCAGCTCTCTTCCTGCTTTCAGATCCACAAATACATCCTTATTCAAACGAAATGGAGACCACTGCGCTAGTAATATAACCGGCGGCTGCACCTGCAATTGCAAATTTAACCGAATCGATCGACACAAGCTTATCGGACCTTAATTCCACAGGGGTCCCGCCGTTTATCCCGTCGTCCTGAGTCACATCGGCAAGCCCACCCTCCGCACATTTAACAAGTTGGTAGGCATCAGGGGAGCTACTTTTATATGAACAAATGACGCCGTCAGAGTTCAAGGAAAGAAAGGCAAAAGAGTTAGATCCAGAGAGTCCACCGGGCGAAACTTCAATGGTTGCCGGTAAACTTGACCAACGCATGGCAGTTGCCCGCTCCAAAAATAGGGATGCAGGCTGCATGATCGGAGCGCGTTTTCCCAACTTCCCTTCGAGGTAGGATGCTCGCAACAAAATCTCTTTTTCGCCAAGGTCAATGTTAGCTGACGAAAGCAAAGGGATTAGACCATTTTCTTCTTTAATAAGATAAGTTGAACCATCGCAAGACATACCGAGGAATTTAATATTTGTTTCAAGTTGAGCGCCCCCCGTTGGAGCGACATCAACAATAAAATCAAACTGGCTACATTTACTTTCAATGGCGCCAGAGTCAGGTATAGCCGTCGGGGCTGACGCCTGACAGTGATAGAATTTGCGCTCATTTGCTACAAATGAAAAAGATTGGCTGTCATTCCTCGCACACGATGTCACATCCGCTTTCGTCCCATAGGACTTCAAGTTACCGTCAGGAGACGTTAGATTGAGAAATTTGGAGACGTGAATATCTTGCGCAGGTGATGTAGATCTTACAGGTTGAGGCTTACAGGCCTGGGACGCACAAACTGTAATCGCAACAACCCCTATAAATATATCAATCGAACGAATCACCACAGAGCCCTCCATCTGTAAGGACACCTTTGATCGTATCATAGGGAATCCGCAGAAATAATGGTGCAAAGCCCTTAAAAGGCACAAACCAGATTGGCAACAACCCAAAAGCCCCTGTCAAAAACCCGAAAAATCACAACCAGATCAAGTCAAATCAGCAGGTTGCAGCAAGAGCCTAAAGTCCTCAGGGACGACTCCGATGCACCTCCACGGCTCGGGATTGAGCCTTGGGGATATCATAAAAAATGGCTTTTTAGCCTGGATTCACGGAGGAAAACATGAGTTTGAATATAGCTTTCACCGCTTCTATCGTTTTGGCATTGACCTTTGGGTGCAAATCAATTGAAAAATCATCTCGCGACTCCGACGCCGCCTCACTCCAGTCGAGCGCAGAACAATCCATAGCTGCTCAAGTGGCACTGCACCAGAGCGTTATCGCAAGATCGCCTGCGTTGTTTGGCCAGCAGATTCGCAGCAACGACCTCGACGCCGCCAGGAAAACCGCAGAAACGATGTATCGAACCCTTGAGGCATTAGAGTCTAGCAGACAGCTAGCATCTCAGGTTTGCTTCGGTGGCGCCGAAATGGCTTGTTCAACATTTCGTAAGTATATGAGCCAAGACATTAAGTCACTTTATGAGGGTTTCGTGGTATCGAACTCTCTGTCTACTGGCGAGCTTCTCAAGATCGCAACAAAAATCGAAACCTCAGCATCTCTTCAGTACCGCTAATTGACCGTTTAACCTCAGACGATATGACCATCCATAGTTTTGACCAGCCAGGGAACCAGTCCCTGGCTGGTCTTTTGTGTCCTTCTTTGGCGCAGTTCTGCACCACTTCTGGCACACACCATAAAACAAGAAGTTACGTCGCCTCCCAAAAAATGGGTTCTACCAGCCCGCAAATCCCCGTAAATACTTCTAAAATTCCGGATTAAAAACGACTTTATAAAAGTTTAGAATTAGGTTAAAACCTATCTCAATGTCATGAGACAACTTAAACACGTAAGAACAAAGGAGTCATTGGAAATGATTTTTAATAACCTG
>CAMDGW010000031.1 GCA_945897695.1 Pseudobacteriovorax antillogorgiicola
CCTTCAACGTACGAAAAATTCATGCTAAACTACTGAAATTGAAGATTGTTTTATCTCCACGGGAGTGTCCATCATGCCAGCCACCAAAGGACTATCTATAGAAACACTAGGTCTCTGCCTGTGGGATTCCCCAATCAACCTCCCAGATACCGGTATATTTACTAGTGACGATGACGTCATGGCAGTCAAACCAAACCTCAAAACCCTCCTAGATCAAATCCGTGAGGGTCAAGAGCCAGAAGCTTTTGAAGTCGCTGGACCACGAGAGAAGATATATTTCGAACCAGAAAAAGTGAAAGCCGCCATTGTCACTTGCGGTGGACTATGTCCCGGACTTAATAGTGTGATTCGTGCCGTTGTTATGCAGCTTTGGCACCGTTATGGCTGCCGCTATATCGAGGGTATAAGGGGTGGATATCTCGGACTGTCACATGACAAAGTAAACAACTTTAATGGTCTGACTCCTGACGACGTGGAACAAATCCATACCCAAGGAGGCACCATTCTTGGAACCTCACGCGGCTCCCCGCCGACAGAGGAGATGGCAGACTCTCTCATAGCCAAGGGTATTAACATGCTGTTTGCGATTGGCGGAGACGGCACCATGCGCGGCGCAGCAGCTCTGACCAGGGAGTTCACAAAGCGGGGAGCAAAAATAGCCGTCATAGGCATACCAAAAACCATTGATAACGACATTCCCTGGGTACGAAGAACGTTTGGATTCGAGACGGCAGTCAGTATCGCTGTGGAAGCTGTTAAAGCCGCCCATGTTGAGGCTGAATGTGTTTTCAATGGAATTGGCCTGGTAAAGCTCATGGGTCGCGAATCAGGCTACATCGCCGCAAATGCGACGCTGGCATCCGGGGACGTGAACTTTTGCCTTGTACCGGAGGTGGACTTCGACCTTGAAGGCCCTCGTGGCCTATTTGCGTCGCTAGAAAAAAGACTTACTGCACGTGAGCATGCTGTGATTGTTATTGCTGAGGGGGCAGGACAAAAGTTTTTTGGCGATGCAATCGGACGCGAAACAGACGCTAGTGGAAATCCAAAACTCGGAGACGTCGGCGCATACCTACGCGACCAGATTAGAGAATATTTCAAAAGCCGACAGATTGCTATGACACTCAAATATATTGATCCTAGCTATATTATCAGGACTCATTGCGGAAACGCAGGTGATCAACTATTTTGCGCTCGACTTGCGCAAAATGCTGTTCACGCAGCAATGGCTGGTAAAACAGGAATGTTGATCGGATACTGGCACGGACGGATGACCCATGTACCGTTTCACGCTATTTCCGGACGGCAAAAAATCAACCCTGCAGGCGAACTCTGGTTTAATGTTCTGGAATCAACCGGCCAGCCGGCTCAATTTAAAAAATAATATGATCAATATGGGAAATTAGAAAGGGATCAACGTTTTCACGTTGATCCCTTAGGGATTCAAATAAACGGATTTCAGATCAAACTTGAATCCTCTTCACGAGGCTCGCAAGCGTCTCCGACAGACTTCCCAGAGACTTCGCAGCGTCAAGAACCTGATCAGCTCCAACCTGAGTCTCACTGGAAGCCATAGAGACAATCTTCACACTATCCGAAATCGACTGAACGCCTTTCGAGGACTCCTGAACGACCCTGGCAACTTCGTTTGTTGTTGCCTGTTGCTCTTCAACCGAAGCCGCAATGGCGGAGGCAATCCCATTTAAGCGACGAATACTTTCGGAAATACCGCCAATCGCATCTACAGCTGTCGAAGTATCGCGCTGAATACTATTGATCTTGTTTGTGATGTCTTCCGTTGCCTGAGCAGTCTGCTTTGCAAGCTCTTTCACCTCGTTAGCAACAACGGCAAAACCACGACCAGCATCCCCTGCACGAGCAGCTTCGATAGTTGCGTTAAGAGCAAGCAAATTTGTCTGCTGAGCGATGGACGAAATCACCTTGATCACGTTTCCGATTTCTTGGCTAGAAACCCCTAGTTTATTGATCGTAGTGTTCGTTGATTCCGACTGGCGAGCCGTCGAATTGGCGGCGGCAGATGCCTCATTTGCGTTACGCGCAATCTCCGCAATCGATGCACTCATCTCTTCCGTGTTTGTTGCAACCGTCTGAACCCCGCGAGCAACCTGCTCGGAAGCACCGGCCACCTGATTTGCCTCTTTAGTTGACTTAGTAGCATTCGTAGCCATCTGACTAGCAGTGGCATTGAGTTCCGCCGCGGCAGCAGACAGGTGGCGACTCGCTTCTGAGATATCTGACATCAGAGTCATCTGGGCCGAAATCACTTCCCAAGTAACCATCGGACCAATATAATTTTTGTGATTGTCATACATTGGTGCCACAAGTAGCTTCAAAGTCTCTGGACCAAGCTTTATTTTTGCCGTATGTGGAAGCTGCTTATCATCTTTGGTCATGCGCCTAGCGAGTTCAGGGTTGCGATGAAAAATATCAATAGACTGACCAATTAACTGATCGACAGGTTTCGGTAGAAGTTTTTCCAATGTCCTTAGGGTCTTTGCCGAAGACGGATTCATGTAACGCAGCTTGAAATCCAGATCTGCGCACATAATATTGATCGGCGCGTTTTCCATCATTGAATTAATACGCGCAAGTTCGGCTTCGTTCTCCATTTTTTTGGTAACGACTTCCCAAGTAACCATTGCGCCAACGTGGTTTTTTGCATTGTCGTAAATCGCATTCACCAACAGGTCCAGTTTTTCTGGACCTACGGAAATCACACTCTTGATTGGCAGATTCTTGTCATCACCTAGAATTTTACGTTGGTGAGCAGGATTCTTATGGAAAATATCGATATTCGCCCCGAGAATTTTATCTGTCGTAATCGGTAAATGGCGCTCGATCGTCCTAAGAGTGTCGCGACTTTTCGGGTTAATGTACTGAATATTCAAATCACGGTCGCAATACATGACATTCACTGGCGCGCTTTCCACCATAGATTGGATTCGCGCAAGACTCTCTTCATCTTGAAGTCTTTTAGTCACGACATCCCATGTCACCATAACGCCAGAATATTCTTTTTTCTGGTTGTAGATTGGTGAAACGAGGAGTTCCAACTTCTCAGGGCCTACAGCAATAAGCGTTTTGTGTGGCAGGTTTTTATCATTAGCCAGCATTTTTCGCTGGTGAAGAGGATGCTTGTGAAAAACATCGATAGTACTTCCAAGCACTTTTTTTGCTGGTATGGGCAGCCACTTCTCTATCGAAGTCAGAGTTTCAAGACTTTTTGGATTGACGTACTGAATAATCATATTCAAGTCACAAAAGAGAACATTCATTGGCGCGTTTTCCAGCATGCCAAAATACTCCATACCCGGAGTTTGTTTCATTGCTGGAATTTTCAGAAGCTCTTCCATAAGTCCTCCGTGCAACCACATTGCACAACTAATTCCTTGAATTTCAGTACTCAAGGGATGATGTAAAACACATAAACCACTCGTCTGCTTTTAGGCATCGGCCGGATACTCCTCTAGTTTAATCCCTGAGGGGGCTTGAAGCCAATGAACCTGGTGATAATACCCAGTTCCGCATAAACTGCGGCAAATCGTTGGAGAAGGAGATTTCAACCCGAAATTTATGAAATTATTAGATAAACAGGTAAAAGTTGGAGTAAATGTGAATTACAGCATAGGAGCTTGGAATTTGGTGATTTTCAAAAATTTAGAGCGAACGACCAAGCTCAATTAGTGTGTTCTTGGCACTTTCAATTTTCTCAGATAGATCTAGCCACTGTTCTTCCAGCGACGCCAGTCGCGCCTCGCTTGATTGTTTTTCTGCTGAAATTGACGCAACTCGCGAAAAATCACTGTGTGACTCTTCCATCTGACGATCACAATCACTGATTACCTTTTGTAATCGTGACATTTCAGAATCCAGTTTTTCAATGGCCCGCTGATTTTTCTGAGCTTCACGCTTAATCTGAGTGACTTCCTGCTCGGAAATCTTGCCCGTCCTTAAATTTATCTGCGCAGTTTGAACGCTTGACACATCACCTCTAGATCCACTGACTGGCAATGGATCCAGAACATCGGGAAATCCAGCTTTTTGAGCCAAGCGACGATAGTCTTGCAGTTTACCTTCAAACAGCTGACCACGGCCGTCTGGCAACATGGCATAGATATGAGTGCAAACTGAATCAATAAATTCGCGATCATGACTCACAAATAGAACCGTACCCTCGTAGTCCAAAATCGCTTGCGAAAGCACTTCGCAGCTAGAAATATCCAGGTGATTCGTAGGCTCATCCATGACGAGAAAATTTGCTCCCTTCAGGAGTAATCTTGCTAAACCCACCCTTGCTTTTTCACCACCACTCAAGACACCCACCGACTTGTAAACGTCATCGCCCTTGAATAACAGGCTTCCGAGAACGCCTCGAGCAACACTCTGGGTAGTATTTGCAGATGCCTCAAGTACATTTTCCAGGATTGTCTTTGCAGGATTTAGTGTCGTCAGCTGATCTTGAGCAAACCATGCAAACCGCGTGTTGTGCCCTATTTCAAAAGCACCGCTAAGTGCTGGCAACTCACTAACGACTGTCTTTAATAATGTTGATTTGCCAATCCCATTTGCGCCGATCACGGCCACTTTCTGGCTACGTTCGACAAGCAGGTTGATGTTCTGGCTTAGTGGGCGGGTGTAGCCTATCGAGCCGCCTTTGATCCGAAGTACTTCCCGACCAGATGGATCACCCAAAGGGATGTCAACATGCATGCTTTCCATCTGCTCATCTATAACGACATCTGATTCAAGATCGCGGATTCTTGCAATCATTTTCATCTTTGATTGGGCCTGCGCTGCCTTGGTAGCCTTTGCGCCAAATCTAGTAACGAATTTCTCCAGATGCTCGCGACGCTTACGAAGAGATTCAGCTTGGGCCACCTCATGCTCCTGCCTCAACTCGCGTTCCTCGAGGAATGCGTCGAAATTTCCCGAGTATGGCGTCAATTTCCCATTATGAAGATGTAGGGTAATGGTTGGAAGACGCCTAAGTAAACTTCGATCATGTGACACGAATAACAGCGTGCCGCTAAAATTCTCCAGCCATTTTTCAACCCATACAAGGCTTGGGAGGTCTAAATGGTTGGTGGGCTCATCGAGAATCAGAAAGTTTGGCCGATTTAAAAATATTTTAGCGAGCTCAAGTCGCATGCGCCAACCGCCAGACAAGGTCAAAGGCGACTGTTGCATCATATGCGAGGTAAAACCTAATCCCGCTAAAATGGCCTTGGCATCAGAATCTAGAGAGTATCCTTGTTCTTGCTTATACTCATCGTCCAGTAGCTCCCAAGCCCTGTGGTTTGCTTCCGAGTATGATTCTGTCATCGCCTCCAGTGCAGCCCGATGACGACGCACCAATGTCTGCACATAGCCATCCCCGCCAGCTACCGCCTCATCCACGACCGTCGCTAGCGGTGCCAGATTAGGTTCCTGCGGCAAATAGCCGAGACGCAGCCGAGCCGGCTTGATAATTTTGCCAGAATCCGCCTCGGTGACTCCTGTCAATATATCCAAAAGTGTTGTCTTACCGGCTCCATTTGCCCCAACCAAGGCAAGCCGCTCCCCGTCCGGGAAATGGTATGACACCTGCTCGAGCACAGTTTTGTTTCCAAAGGATTTTTTTAGGCCATCGAAACGTATCACGGCATCTCCAGGGGGTTTTGATGGGGGACCCCAACATTTTTAGAGTCGTGATACTAGCACTATTTTATTTGCATATTAATAATTTTGTTATAGAGTCCGGGCACTTATGGGTCACTCATCCGAAACCATCAAAGCATTCGCTGAGTTAGTGCTTTTTTCCTCGTCACTGGAGGAAAAGCTCATGCCTCCGGCAACGGGTGTATTTGCGGATAAATCTTCATTTTCGGCGTTAGATCAGATTCCAGAGCTTCCGGGGCGACCACCTGGCCTAAGCCTTAATCCCAGTCAGCAAAGATCCAAAACAACATTCCCAAACAAAACACATCTGTCTAATGCTCGTGCCCGGGGATTAGTTCTGCATTTTTTTGCCAATCACGAGTTACTAGCTCTAGAGATCATGGCTCTTGCACTGCTCAGATGGCCGGATGCGCCGGAGAGCTTTCGCAAGGGGATCGTGCAGACGATGGCAGAAGAACAAGCCCACATGCGCATATACTTGGCACGGATGCGAGATCTTGGGGTCGAATTTGGTGAAGCCCCCCTCAATTCATTCTTTTGGAAATGTATGAGAAACATGGCATCTCCGATGGAATATGCTGCGGCCATGTCTATGACCTTTGAACAAGCCAACCTAGATTTTTCTCTTCATTTCGAATCGATCTTCAAAGATCTTGGCGACGAAAAAACTGCCGAAATTATGCAGCGTGTAAGATTAGAAGAGGTGGGACATGTTAAGCACGGCGTTATCTGGTTTGAGCGCTGGAGGCCTAAGGCCAATCGGTTGTTTAAAGAATGGTACGACACACTTCGCTTTCCCATAACTCCAGCTCGAGCCAAAGGCCTTACCTTTGATATAGAGGGCCGAAAAGCTGCCGGCCTTCCAGATGACTTCATTGAAGAACTGATGGTTCACAATCAATCGAAAGGCCGACCTCCGCGTGTTTTTATGTTTAATCCTGGCTGCGAGCAAGAGGTTGAAGCGGGATCATCTGCATGGACTCCGCCAAAGCCAATTCAGCAACTTACAAAAGACTATGAAGTCTTGATGGCACTTCTTGCGCATAAAGACGACATTGTCATGACATCGGAGCAACCGTCAGTAAACTTTCTCAAATCGCTGAATATGATGGGGTTTGAAACCCCAGAATTTGTTCTTCATGCGGAACAAGTGCGCATAAAAGAAAGAAAGATCGCACGGTTTGAACCCTGGGGCTGGTCACCGGCCGCGACCAGATATTTTGAACCCCTTAAACCCTATCTTCTAAATCCAGAGGCCAGTCCGACTACTGGATCAAACTCTGCCAAAGAGAGTATTTTCAGCAAGCAACTGGCAGCTAAAATCCGTGAAAATCTGAATCTGGATTCAGTCGAAACTACGGTCGTTTCGGGTCTGAATGCGGTCCAGCCGGTGATTCAATACATCGCCACCAAATTTGAATGCAGCCACGTTGTATTTAAGGCACCTTTTAGCTCATCTGGAAGAGGTATGTGCCGCATACGAGATAAATCTCCGACCGCCAATGAGCTCAAGTGGATCGAGAATGTGATTACAAAACACGGCTCAGTCATTGCTGAGCCATGGCTCGAAAAAATAGCTGATCTCAGTGCACATGCAGATATTTTACCTGATGGTCGCGTTCATTTTGTGGGACTAACCCGATTTTGGACGAATTCTGGAGGCCAATATCGCGGTCATATTATCGGTCGGATGATGGATGATTTTGACCGTGACACACTCCAAAAATGGCACCATGAGCACGGCTGGCAAAAAGAACTTCGTGAGACAGTTATGAGGGTTGGCCACGAGGTGGCAAAGTCCGGATATTTTGGGCCGATTGGAATTGATGCATTTGTTTACCGGAGAAACAACGAAGAAATTCTCAGGCCCATGATCGAAATTAACCCCCGCTGGTCGATGGGACGGGTGTCCTTGGCCATTTCATCACAAATTGCAGCCAAACACTGTGGCTTATGGATTCATTTATCGCATAAGGACTTAAAGGCTAGTGCGTCTCAAAGTTTTGGAAAGCTACTGGATACAGTTAAAAAAATTCAGACCGATGATATCCGTGGCATGGGTGCACAGCGGCTTATTCACTCAGGAGCTTTTGCTTTAAATGATCCTGAGCGAGCTCAGCAATCTTTGGCACTACTTATTGTAGGAAGAGACCTTTTCGAGTGCTACGATGTGCTTAGAAAAGGGGGTATTGATGACAACTACCTTGAACTTCGGGTACAAAGCACAGCAGGCCGCAACCTATCTTGAGCCCAAACTAAGTCAAACAGGCCTCAAACCCTCGGTTTTTATGATCCTAGGATCCGGCTTTCGTGATGCTGTGAAAGAATGGTCAACCCATTTAGAGATCGCTATGGCAGATATTCCGGGCTACCCCGCCCCCCGAGTTGAAGGCCACGGGACAAAACTCATTGGGGCTCGAATCACTCTCGAACAAGGCAAGATAGACGTCTTGGTGGCTACCGGCCGAATCCATCTCTACGAGGGCTATACAGCTCATTCAACATGCCTGCCAATTTTCATGGCTCATGAACTGGGAATTTCTAATATCATTCTAACAAATGCAGCTGGCGGCGTTTCCACCAAAGCAAAAAAGGGATCCATCGTTGCTATTTCAGACCACCTAAATCTTATGGGACAAAATGTTGCCGCAGCTTCAACGCCTGATGGTCGCCATAACTTTGTGGAGATGGGAAACGCTTACAACTCAGCTTGGCGTGAGTCGGTATGTCGAGACTCTGGCATTGAGAGCGGAATATACGCCGGCATGGCGGGACCGTCATTTGAAACACCTGCAGAAGCACAAATGTTACGCGTTATGGGCGCCGATCTGGCAGGAATGAGCACTGTGCAGGAGACCATCGCTGCCAGAATGTGTGGAATCAACGTTTTTGCCTGCAGCTTTGTCACCAATGAAGCTGGCGGTGCGGGAGTCGACCATACTGAAGTATTAAAATCTGTCTCCCAGAGCTTTGGCACCATCAAGAAAACACTAGAATCTGCAGCCAATTACTGCGCCCAAAAGAAATAAATACCGCGCTACGCTAAGGAAACATCTTCGGCATGGGCGGCGCGAATCTCATTACCCCTAATGATTAGACCCTCTTTGATCTGCACTAAGTCACCGCGCCGGATATCTGGATAGCCATTTTTGAAGTCCCGCTTTTGCCAAGCAACAAATTCACGGGTAGCGTCGAGGCAGGTCAGCTGCTTGGCAAAACCTTTGAACTCTTGTAAATCTCCGGTCATTCTTGCCTTGCCTACATTTTTTTGCGATGGCGACGTTTTCCTGAGCATCAGCCACGAGCACGGCAACGTTCCATTTTTAATAGGCATATGCGTCTCGATACTTTTAAGCCACTCAGGCTGAGTCCACTCAAATCGGTCATGACACCAATCTCGCTCACTCAGTTCAAGCAGCGGACAAGGGCCCCCATGGGTGCAAGGTCCCCAAACATACCAACCAACCTTCAGAAGGCTAGCCCTTAGTTTCTGTAATCGACGCGCATCGTCTCGGGTTGAAGGTTCGACAATCAGTAACCCCTCGCATTTATGGACCCAAGGAGGCAACTCAGTAAGCTCGGTAAAGGAATAGGATAAAATCGCAAGGGTATTTGGTCTCATTTGAGTGATAGATACCGAAGAAGACCAGTCGATCGGTGTTCGTGACGAGCCCGAAAGCTTTCGATGAAAACTAATAGCCTCATGAGAGCGTTCTACACATTGGCCGCTTCTAAATCTTAAACCACCTTGATCAAACGCCATCCCCAGACTGCCCAGACCGCTTCCAAAATCAATATAGTGTTCGAATCCTTCAAAGAAATTAATTTGTTGGCCGCGCGCCAACACACCACAAAGGCGCCAAAAATTGAGGGGCATATAGTAAGCAACGTAAGCCACCTGGGCCCATCGTTCAGACCACGGACTGGACTTTTCCGGGTGCTTCGCATAAAAGTCCGACAGGGCCATGACGGCCTTGGCAATCTCCCGCGCACTTCTAGGCCAATCATCAGTCCTAAGTCCTAGCTCTTTAAGTAGACTCAGCTGCACGGTGCGCACATCTTCAGGAAGATCGAGCGGCAATTTCATATGGTCCAAATGTCTCATTTCCTGCATCAGAAAGAATCCTTATGTCATCTCTGCTGTCCCAACAATCAACAAACTTCCTCAACAAAGCTCGTGATTATTGGACGAGTGAAAGGGTGCAAAAACTGAAGGCGGGGCATAAGTACCATGTTCTCCCCACAAACGCACCACTGCTGCTAAGGGCTCTTGGCCTTCTCAATAAAGATGCATCCATGTCAGCCGACTCGACAAGAAAATTCATTCAAGTCAATCACTTACTGAATCAATTTAGGCCATACCTGGAGGAACTTAATTCAAGACATACCCAGGTCCGCATACTTGATGCTGGCTGTGGAAGCTCATTTTTAACCTTCTTGATGGCATGGGCATACCAGGAGATATGGCAGCATCCAAGTGTACTTATTGGTGTAGATTCAAATGAGACCTTGATCTCAAAGAACAAGCAAACTGCAGCTGAAATGGGCGTTACTGATAGACTTACGTTTTTTGCGTCCTCAATCGCCGAGACAAACTGGCCCAAAATAATGGATGCTCTTTCGATCGCGCCCGAGAGCGAGGACTCCAAAAAGATTAGACCTCACGCTGTTGTGGCGCTTCACGCCTGCGACACAGCTACCGATGACGCCATTGCTCTCGGTATAAAGTTAAAAGCCGATTTCATTGCTGTTGCCCCCTGCTGTCAGGCAGAGCTCGCAAAAAAATGGAAGGAGTTTGCAGATTTAGGAGTGGTAAATCCATTAAAGCCTGCCTATCACAACCCCCATCTTAGGCGAGAAATTGCAGCTCACCTTACAGATTTGGCTAGAGTATTAATTCTCCGAGGCCACGGCTACGAAGTTACAACAACAGAATTCACGATGTCGCACGCGACACCCAAAAACACACTTATTCTGGCCACAAGGCGGGGTAATTATCACAAGGCGTCGCAGCAAGAGTATCACGATCTTGCGGCCTGGATGGGTGGAAGCGAAATATCGCTAGCATCAAAAGTTCCGTTTTCTGAAGTATAAGTCTTAAGCCAGTATCTTCATAAACTGGCGCACGCGCTGGAGGTCCACAGGCCTTTTAACATCACCGTCGAACTTCAACGAAGTACCTACAATAAAGCCCCAGGCCAGCTCCTTAAACTGAGCCACATTAGCCTCATTGACGCCGCTGCCCAAAATAACAGGAACACCTGCCACCTTTGAAACCTTAGCCAATTTGCTGGAATCAACACTTTTTCCGGTGCCAGCTCCGGAGACGATTACAGCATCTGCAAGACCACGCCGAACGGTATCTTCTACTTCATCTTCGATCGGGCGAGGGGCCAAAGGAGCCGAATGCTTAACATCAACGTCAGCAAGAATTTTAATATGCTTTGCGCCTACATCCGCTCGCGCACGAAGAAGTTCGTGAGCAATTCCTTGAATCACACCCTGATCAGTGACGCGAGCGCCGCTCAGTACATTAACTCTGATAAAAGAGGCTTCTGAAGCGAGCGCAATCGACAAGGCACTTAAGCCGTCATTGCGCAATACGTTAATTCCGAGCGGCAAAGGGGACGCACGTCTCACTTCAACCGCAACAGTCGTCATCAACGCTACCACATCCGATGACACTCGATCCGGGTAAAATGGTACGTCACCAAAATTTTCCATCATCAGCGCATCGACGCCGCCATCGGTCAAGGCCTTGGCATCTTCTAACACAAGTTTGAGACTCTTCTGCCAGTCGCCAGCGTAAAGTGGAGAACCCGGTAGCGGAGGTAAATGAAGCATTCCGATCACAACATGTTTTTTATTAGGGGCGATAAAAGTCATTAGTAGAAACTCCCGTTATTTCTTACTGGCGGTAATTAATACCGAATCCAACACTCGTCATACTAAGACTGCCGAACGTCCAGCCTCTATATAGCTCTTGAAAATCCTCGTTCCACGCACTTGCTGATCCAGCGACAAAAATTAGCGGAGCAAAATGCTCCCATGTGGGATGAGCCTTTTGTCCATGGGGCGCATATTCTCTGAAGTCACATAAAGCCGAAAAATCCCGATCAGCCAGCGCCTTTAAAACCCACTCTTCAAACTCAGAGGCCCAAGACTCAGGAATACTAGATGTAGGCGTCTCCGTAGCAATTTCTCCTAGGTTATGGACCATGCCACCGCTACCTAAGATCAAAACACCCTCATTACGTAACGGAGCTAATATTTCGCCAACTCTAAAAATATCTTGAGGCCTTGCCTTGGAAGAGATTGCAACAGGAATAATGGGGACGTTACCTTTAGGCCAAAGAAAATGAAGCGGTACATACGCGCCGTGGTCAAGTCCATGACTTAGGTCTAGGGCCGAAGAAAAAGCAGCACCCTTCAGTAGATCCACACATTGCTGCGCAACATCTTGATCTCCCTTACCCGGATAGATGAATTGCTGCAGAGATTCGGAAAATCCAGAAAAATCATGGACTGTTTCAAATTCATCCTGAAAGCCAACATCAAACCCAGCCCGGCTGCGCCAATGAGCAGACATAATGACGACTGCTCGGGGCTTAGTCTCACGCCCAATCATCTCCAAACTAAGTTGCCAAGGGCCAGTTTCAGCCAAAACTGATGGTGCACCGTGACTAACAAAAATCGCCGGGGCACGACCACTCATTGCGCAACTTCCGCATCACTCAAGTTTTCACTGGTTGCGGTGTAGGTCACCTTTGGGTAACGCTCATTTAGAAGCTTCATGCGCCATAGCTGTTCCATTAATACAACCAAATCTCCGCGCTGATCACGACAAAGATACTGACTTTGTTCTTGGGTAAACTGAGTCAGCATCTTTTCATCGTCGCAGTGAACCCAACGAGCAACGTTGTAGGGAAGCGGCTGGAAGTCTACACGAACACCGTACTCGTTTTCCACCCGGTACTTGACCACATCAAACTGCAAGACGCCCACAACCCCAAGCCAAAGATCATTGGAATTTAATGGCCTCAGAACCTGGACTGCGCCCTCCTCTGAAAGCTGGTCCAAGGCCTTATTCAATTGCTTACTTTTCAGCGGGTCCTTAAGTTGAACCCTTACGAAGTTTTCTGGAGAGAACACAGGGATCCCAGTGTAAATGAGCGACTCCCCCTCTGACAGAGTATCACCAATCTTGAAAATACCTGGATCATGGATACCAACGATGTCGCCTGCATAAGCCACTTCAACTAGGGATCTGTCCTGGGCCATAAATTGAGTGGGCCTGGCAAGTCTATATTCACGTTTCATACGAACATGAAATGCCTTCATGCCGCGCTCAAATTTTCCGGAAACAATGCGCATAAAGGCAACGCGATCGCGGTGGGCTGGATCCATATTGGCCTGAATCTTGAAAATAAATCCTGAAAACTTGTCTTCGGTGGGCTCCACCTCGCGGGCATTTGTATGCCGAGGAAGGGGCCGAGGCGCGATCTCGATGAGTGCTTCCAAGAGGGTTTGAATTCCAAAGTTATTCATCGCCGATCCAAAATAAACCGGGCAAAGCTCTCCCCGCAAATATTTCTCACGGTCGAACACTTCGCCAGCACCTTCAAGCATGTCGATTTCATCGCGTAGCTGGCTTGCAAGCTCAGAGCCGATTTCTTTTTCAAGTTCAGGATCATCGACGCCCATACCTTTTAGGGCTACAGGGCGCGCACGGTCTGCCCCTTTTTCAAAAACAAGAAGTGTCTTTTTGAAACGATCATAAACACCCCGAAAGTTGGATCCCATGCCAATGGGCCACGTCGCGGCAAAACATTGAATACCAAGGACCTTCTCAATTTCATCAATCAGGTCAAATGGCTCCCTACCCTCACGGTCCATCTTGTTGATAAACGCAATGATCGGAGTTTTACGCATAGCGCAAACTTCGAATAATTTTTTGGTCTGACTTTCAACGCCATTTGCAGCATCAATAAGCATCACAGCCGAGTCAACCGCAGTTAGTGTACGATACGTATCTTCAGAGAAGTCCTGGTGACCAGGGGTGTCGATGAGATTAATTTCACAGCCGTCGTAATTAAAATTCATGACCGAGCTGGTCACCGAAATTCCACGCTGCTTCTCAAGCTCCATCCAGTCAGATGTCGCAAACTTTTTGCCACGCTTGGCTTTGACGGTTCCCGCCATCTGGATGGCGCCACCGTAAAGAAGAAGCTTTTCGGTGGTTGTTGTCTTACCGGCATCGGGATGTGAAATGATCGCGAACGTTCGGCGTTTAAGGATTTCTTTTTCTACTACTGGATTGCTCATAATATTTGCTCACATATAAATATAGGCCTTGCCGGCGGCAGACCGAAACGTCCCGAAAATTATTGGAATCAGGATGGTAATTTTAAGCAATATGCGGACAGCAAATTGCCAGCCGTAGCCGAAGGTGGTAGGTTTTGACATAAATGTGCGAAAAATGCCACAGGAAAATTCCGCCCCATGAACGAAAAAAAGCAGCGTAGTCCGATAGTTATCGCCTTTTTCACGATCTTTCTTGATCTCCTAGGATTTGGCATTGTCATCCCAGTTAATAGCTTTTACGTCCAAAGCCTAGGGGCCAGTCCCACTGTGATTGCATGGCTGTCGGCCTCATACTCCCTCATGCAGTTCCTGTTTGCCCCGTTTTGGGGACGCTTGTCAGACAAAATTGGCCGAAGACCCGTCATATTGATTTCAGTCGCAGCAAGCTGCGCCGGTCATATGATCTTTGGTTTATCCAGCACCCTTACTGCCATTTTTGCAGCAAGAATTCTTGCTGGCTTTGGAAATGCTAATCTTGGAACCGCTCAAGCGATCATATCCGACGTCACGACTCCAGAAAATCGCGCCAAAGGCATGGGACTAATCGGCGCAGCATTTGGACTTGGTTTCCTCCTGGGCCCAGCAATCGGGGGGGTTGCTGGCCAATTCAGTCCTCAAGCTCCAGCCATCGTTGCAGGATGCCTTGCAGCATTGAATTTCGTCATGGCCTATTTCATGCTCCCAGAGACGCGCGTCGAAGGCGCTTCGACAAGCAATCACCACCACAAAAGGACCTTTTCTCTGGCGACATTACGCACTGCTATGAGTCTTCCAAACGTGGGCACGATTCTTAAGATCAGCTTCATTAACACTGGTGCATTTGCAATGTTTGAAGTGATTGTGGGATTACTGATGGAAAGGTCTTTTCTTCCTCTCGAAAGTCGGGACACACCTCAGCACATCGCTCAGGCTGCAAAACTTACGGCATGGTTCTTAGTAGCGGTAGGAATTACGGCGGTCGTGGTGCAAGGCGGTCTCATTGGACGCCTGACCAAGAAATTTGGGGAGCGAAGACTATTTCAAACAGGTCTTTTACTTACGTGTATTAGCATCGGCATGATCCCCGCCATGGCCCAGTCCGGCGTCTACAGCAATATGCTGATCGTTGCGGTGATACTGGCTGCGGGAACAGGTATTTTCAACCCATCTCAGTCAAGCCTGATCTCAAGATCTGCTCCCATCGACCAACAAGGTGGAATCCTTGGGTTGAATCAAAGCATGGGTGCACTGGGGCGCGTGGCAGGCCCTGCATTGGCAGGTGCACTTTTTGAAGTAAACTTTGGCTTGCCATTTTTTACGGCCAGCGCGTTGGTTTTCATAGCTCTACTTATGTCGATGGGTCTTAAAGCTCCAGAAAAGCATGCAACATCCTGAAATCGAAAGACTACGTCAATCGCGTAACCTTGTATAAGTCATTTCTTATTGCTTAATCGCAACCTGAATAAACTCGATATCAGTCAATGTTGCTGAATTATTGAGTTGAGTTAACTGAACCTCAACAAACTTGGCTGCTTTAGCTTTACAAGACTGCACCACAATAGATGTGTATTTATCGCTTTCACCCACCGATTTGACCTCTTCATAGGCCGGCTTTTTTCCCACATCGTCAAAGCAACGAGCTTCTAGCTTGATATCTTTCCAAAGCTTAGCTGCCCCTGACTTCGACTTCCATGTAAAGAGGGTACTCTGGTTCGGTTTTCCAGACTTGTATCCAGGCAGTTTTGACATTTCAAAGGACTGCTGGGCTTCACGAATATAAAGAGTGGCACCTGTGAAATCGGTGTACATATAGGGATCACCACCAGCGGAGCCAATATATTTGGACGTAAATCCTTTTGTTCGGTCATTTTTGTCTTTTAAACTGAGAATATAGACGCTGCCTAGTGGGTCACGAGTTGTTGCCACAACCCGTCCATCGCGCAACGCGCTCATTGGCCCAAGGTAGGAACCTAGGCCTGCACTTACAAAATTTAGATATCCGACACAACTCTTTTGCTTGGTTAAACAGTCACGAGGAAATATCCCAATATTCTGCAAAACATTTCGTTTACTTACCCAAACTGAGTCTGACGAGGAGTCATAAGCCATGGTGTATACGCCGTCACCGTTATAGATGTTACCGTCTGGATCACCTGACATTGCATACGATACAACTTCTCGACTGCCTTTGGTCAGGGTTTTAATTAATGGATCACTTGACTCAAAGGAGTGATTGGGAGCGCCAGTTGTGTGGGCTGCTAAAGTGTTAAGGTTGATCGCGCCAAAGGTGCCCAATTGGGAATAAAAGATATTTCTAGTTTGGTCTATGAAACAACTGTATCCCCAAGCCGGGACCCCAGCTATCGAGCTTTTAACTACGGATGGATCGTCCCATAAAGGTCGGTATGGCTTTTCATCTGCCATGGGAATATCCCAAAACTGCCCAGCTCCAAATGCAGCAAAGAGATACCGCTTGTTGTTTTTGACGTATGAAGCAACGCAAATGCGATTCGTAGCACCGATATTTTTGATCTGACTCTGGGGCAATGCTCCTTCAGGAGTTTTTTCTGGATCAATAAAAAACAGCTTTGGATAGCGTGCAGCAACAAAACCACCTTCCGTCACATAAGTTCTGGCCCCAAGGTTCCCGTCACCAACAAGACCGGTCCAAGTTTTTGTGGTGATTTTATCGCCATCAACTGAGAACTGGGTGGCTCTGCCATCACGACTGACGGTCCAAATACGGTGAATGTCGGTCGCCTCGACTTTTCTTTGATCTGAAACAATGCTGCCAGCCGGAAG
>CAMDGW010000032.1 GCA_945897695.1 Pseudobacteriovorax antillogorgiicola
GCATTGGCACCAAAAAACATGGCACTGGCCGCAAAGATCAGTCTCGTAAAGTACACCACAGCTAACCCGGATGGAATAACAATCAAAAGAAGCGGCAAGCGAGACCAGGGAACTCCGCCAGGCAGATTTGTTAGGGCCCAAACAAAACCCGTACTCACGATCAAAATATTTACGAAGTAGGCGGTATTTATCCGGTGCAAACTTGCCATAAATTGGGAATCGATAGGCTTTGTCAGGAGAAAATCAAGTTCTCCTTTGACAATTTTAACGCCAAGCTGATCCAGATTCTCCGAGAAAAAAAACATGTAGAGAGCGTCAACAATGAAAAGCATGGTCATAAAAACTCGCATTTGCTCCACCTGCCAGCCACCCAAACGATCTGTGTGCACATACAAGATTTCAAAAGTAGAAAGCTGGGCAATGTACCACAAAATATCCGTCAATACTTTTACGGAAAGATTAGCACGAAACTCCATGTCAGCAACGACACTGGTCTTAAGAAAAGCACTTAAAATAGAAAGATAGCGTTTCAAATCTTTGTCCTATCAAATCAGAGTCACCCTGAACTCAAGCCCCGGTGCCCGAATACTTTTTAATGCTGGTCGTCCACAAAAGTTGACCAATCAAACCAAAAACAATGGCCCAAATGATCACACTGCCAAGACTATTTAACACCAAGGAGGCGTCACAACGCCCCGTAATGTAGCCAACTGGCACATAAACTCCAGCGGAGAACGGCAACTGCAATAGCAGATGTTTAATAGCTGGAGGCGCCAAATCAATAGGGAAAAGCTCCCCTGTAAAACACCAAATCGCAATATTTTTTGCGGCCGTGATCGAGGAAATTCGATTTAGATGAAAACCTCCACAGACAACAATAAAGCTAATATTGTATGCCATGACGAGGTACCCAAAAATCAAGAGACCTGCCAGCGGCAAGCGAGTCAGATCAGTTGGACCTGGAATCAAAAAAGTAGAAACAAAAGCTGGGACCACCAGCGATATCGCAGATGTCAGCACCTTGTAGGACATAAACTGTGAAAAATAGAACTGATAAAAAGAAAGAGGTCTGGTTAAAATCACATTAATCGTTCCCGACTGAATCTCCTCACCCATCCGGAATTCATACATCCAGTTCGCACCTACCCGCGCAACAAAGGCCGCCCAAAGAGCATAATGTAGATAATGGGCCTTGGAGAAGCCAGCCAGCTCCACTCCATCGCCGATACTTGATACCATCGCATACCACAAAGCCACTTCAACAGTCGCAGTCAGCACCGGCTGTAAGATTGCATCAACAAATAAATTAAAACGATATTCAAACTGCTGAATCCACGCGAGCCTAGCGGCGGCGAGATTCCGACGCCAAAAACTCATGGATCACATCCTCAAAATCCGTCTGCTCAATTTGAAGTTCTGCAATTCTCGTCTGCGACAAAATTTCCTTGAGAACCGCACTCACATCTTGACCGGCTACCGATAGATCTGCGATGGCAGCGCCTGCTTCGATAACCCATTCTCCACCATCAGCTTTCACCGAAACTTTCAGAGGATCGTCAAACCGCATCTTTAGGCGCTGCTTTAAGTCGGCCTTACCCATAAATCCCTTCACTGTACCGTCATAAACGATTGCACCGTGACTGATCAGAAGTAAGCGGTCAGCCAAATGGGCGATATCATCCATATAATGACTGGTCAAAATAATCGTTGGTCGTTCAGCCTTCGCGTAGCTTGTCAAAAACTCACGGATCGTGTTCTGTGCCACAATATCAAGACCAATGGTAGGCTCGTCCAAGAACAAGATCTGAGGTCGATGTAGCAGAGCACCGATGATCTCCATTTTCATCCGTTCTCCCAGGGAGAGTCTTCGCAGCTGAACATTAAGCTGGTCGGTACACTGAAGTTTCGTTGCCAGCTCAATAACGCGCAAGGTCACAGTATCTTTTGGTATATCGTAGATACGACCAAGCAATGAGAAACTGTCGGCTGGAGAAATATCCCACCACAGCTGGTTTTTCTGCCCCAACAGTATCCCCATGTTGCGCAAGTACGACTCTTGCCTGCGCCAGGGTTCAAAGCCCAACACGCTAGCGGTTCCACTACTTGGATGCACCAGTCCAGAGAGAAGCTTCAGCAAAGTAGTCTTACCCGCCCCGTTTGCACCAACAAGCCCCACGATTGTTCCGCTCTTAATCTCCAGAGTCGTCGGTTTCAGAGCCTGCTTGTACTCGTACTTACGATTAAAAAAACCAGTGAGCGAAGCCTTCAGCCCCTGAGGTTTCTTATAGGTCTGAAAAACGCGCGATAGCGCTGTTGTGCTGATCGCGACGCTAGCGATATCGGATTTACTCAGTGACTGATCCATATTATCAAACCTATTTTCTATAACTACGTGCAGTTTCCACATAGTCCTTCGCTGACTGCTTCAAAAAGACGAGCTCTGCTTGCGTCAGTGGACGTACGGCCTTGGCCGGTGAACCCATCACCATCATTCCAGAAGGCATTTCTTTGCCGGGGGTGACTACCGATCCTGCCGCCACAAAACATCTGGCGCGAATAACCGCACCATCAAGGATGGTGGACCCCATTCCAATAAGACACTCATCTTCGATCGTACAGGCGTGTATTACAGCATTGTGGCCAATGGTGACATCGCAGCCAATCTTGGTCGGGCCGGTCTTCGCTGTCACGTGGACTGTTGTATTGTCTTGAATATTCGTGCGAGCACCAATTTTTATTTTATTAACATCACCACGAATCACGGTATTAAACCAAATATTAACCTCATCTCCCAGCTCCACCTGGCCGATCACTGCAGCACCACTAGCCAAAAACACATCTTTACCAACTTTAGGCTCATGATCCTGCCATGCCATCAAGGTTGAATTGGGCATCTTATTCATTTTGAATTCTCCTCTTCGGTCAATTCCATTTCGATCCTAAGCGAACGCTTTGATCCAAACCATCAAAATTTAGGGCCTTCGAATTTCTCCGACGATAAAAAAATTCCTCGAGATTTTAGCCGGTCATTATAAAAGCGCTACAACTGCAACCAGAGGTGAGGACTTAATGAATTTCTCTAGTAATCTTGAAACCTAGCAACTTTGCGTTCTGCGGGCAGAGAACAGACTAACGTCCTTAATATTTTTCACAACCACTTTCTTGCTTTTTATCAACATTTGCAGCATTTTAAACGGAAGCAAAAGAAGCTGCCTGTTAAAAAACTTTGCAAGCCCGATAACTCTTTTCGACAACGCAGATTTGCTCAAAGGGTAAAATCAAGTGGAGAACAGGTCGAACATAGAAATGATCCATTCAGATGCCGTCGCCAGCATGACCGGAGACGCGCGAGATTTGACATGGAAAGCTGTTCGCGAAATCAAAGAATTGATCAAACCCGGCATGACCGAACAGGAAGCGATCAAACTGGCCAATCAGTATTTTGCAAGTCAGGGTGTTAGAAAATTTTGGCACAAGACACACATTCGGTTTGGAAGCTCAACAGTACTCAGTTTTGACGATGCCTATCAAGAAAGCGTCGTTCTAAAATCTGAAGATATTTTCTATATCGATGTCGGCCCAGTCTGGGGCAATATTGAAGGTGACTGCGGGGAAACATTTGTGATCGGTGAAAATCCCGATTTCATCAAAATTTCGCGGGACGTGAAGACGCTATTTGGCAAGGTCCGAGAATACTGGAGAGACAATTCACCTTCAGGCGTAAATATATACGAATATGCAAACAAACTAGTTTTGCAAATGGGCTACGTTCTTCACCCTTCATATGTCAAGGGTCACCGACTGTCTGAATTTTCACACTTCAAATACACTAAGGAGGGTATTGGTCACTTGGAATTCACACCATCTCCAGAACGATGGGTATTAGAATTTCAAATATGCCATCCTTCCATGAAATTCGGAGCCTTCTACGAGGACCTGCTTTGCTAGATGGACTCTATTAAATTTGTTCATAATTGCCACAATGACTTTGTAAGGTTATGACTATCACTCGAGCATCCAATTCTTAATAACTGATCTGTGACGCGCAAAGGCTGCCATGAAGAACACCACCATCCGACCCTGGAGTCCTGAAACTCGTTTAGATACTCTTGGATTCGAATTTCTTGATGTTATTTTAAGAGAGCGCTTTCTACTCCCCCCAGCTGAGCTAAAGAAAATCGGGGAGAACGTCCCCGCAACACTTGGGGAGGTATCTAGACTTTCTGGTATGCCTTACGAGGAAATTTACAACGTCATTGACGAGTGCCTAGATTTGGGCCGAGATATTTGGACGGACATCAAGGACCTCGGCGAAGCGGCAGGAGTTGAGGGAACTATCATTGTGGATATGCGACCAGACGTTTCCTTTGAATCTGAGCCTTTGCACGAGTCCGCCAGACTTTTCCACATGCAGAACCCATCCACACTTTTGCCATTTCTTAGGACATGCAGCCGAGTCCTAGTCATATCAAACTCTGAAGAGCATGCCTGGAGTGCAGCTATGGCACTGCGAAAAATGTCTATTAACGCTTTTTTGCCTCGGCTCCCCTAAATTGCATTTGAATCGACCGGAACTTTCCTGAGATTGTGATATAATTATTCCTGAATTTTATTTTCTCGACCTTAAGAGGATGCCATGCCCGTTCTTAATATTTTGAAATCTATTTTTGACCGTATCACTGGACAAAAAACTGCGGGTGGATTGAACAAAAATGAACGTCGCTACTTTAATCGCTACTCAATTAACAACCCTAAAATCTGCGCCCTAAACCACGCTGAACGCGGCAAATTCCAGGTCGCCAATCTCTCCTATCAAGGTGCCCTTGTGGAGAGCCTTTTAGGATCATCTCTAAATGAGTTGGCAGTCCCAATAACGGTCGAGCTCGATGCTTGCGGGATCTCTGCAAAGTTTCGAGTGTTCAAAATTGAGCCTCGAGATGTTGGCTGGGTGGTGCATTTCGAGCACAGTGGCGAGGGATCAATTCAAAGCCTGGGAGCGTTTGTTGAGCCTGTGCGCTGCGGTAACTCCGCGGTTTCAATGCCAACCGATCCATCTAAAGCCTTGCTTCCAGGCATGACGAGAGTCAGGTTTTTTGGTGATGGCCCATTCGACATACTTATTGAGAAAAAGGAGACCGGTGAAATTACATTTATAATGGCCACGATTCGCCGCGGCGCCGAATACGGAAGTTTGACTTGGAGTCATGGCCAACTTCAAACACAAAAAAATGTTGATTCCGAAGGCGTGTCATCTCGCATGAGTCAGACCCAAGATATTGACCGAAAACTAGTCTCTTCCTGTGCACTTGCGTGCCTTGGTCTAAATTTTCCTGAAGGTCCGGCATGCGCAAAGGTTTTATCAGAGGCTATTACATCACGATAGAACGAGATCCGCGCAAAAGACCTTATATCGCTGTCATGCTCGCAAATGCGCTGATCAAGCGGTCATTTTCTGCACCGGTTCCAATTGAAATTCTTAGACAGCCAGCCAGACCTGGAGCTCCGGAGACATTCCGAACCAATATTCCAGACTTAATCAGGTGCTGATAGGCACCAGTGGACAGGCCATTGTCAGGCCACCTCAGTAAAAGAAAATTTGCCTGACTGGGTTTAACGGAGAATTTGAGACGCGTTGACTCACGACTTAGGGCGCCATAAACACGGCCACGCTCGCTTAAGGCATTTGCAACGATATCATCGAAGACTCTTGCCATACTTTGATTTTCCATGACTTCGGTCGCGGCCACTAGGGTAAATTGATTCAAGAGAAACGGCACGCGAGGTTTTCTTAGGAGTTCAATAACGTTGGCGCCACCTAGGATGTATCCGAGTCTTACACCTGCAGCTCCCAGGGTCTTGCTAAACGTTCTGACCAGAATCAGATTAGAAAACTCTCCAAGCATATCGGTATATTCCTCGTCGGAAAATTCGCAGTACGCCTCATCTCCAATAAACAAGACGTCGGGAAACTTTCGAAGAAGAGTCGTCAAAACCTCACGACTTAAAACATTTCCCACAGGATTATTGGGCGAAGCGAACAGCACCATGCTGCCAGCGGGTAGATCAGGAAGTAGAGAAACATCATATTCCAAATCAGAATTTAGAGGCCAGACCTCGTAGGGAATACCCTCATACTGACAGTGACTTTCATAGAGAGGAAAAGAGGGCCTCGCTAACACAACTTTACCGCGAATAGCTTTGCTAAACGTTTGTAGAATCAGACCGATCAGATAGTTGGAGCCTGGGCCTAACAAAATATTTTTAGATGTTACCCCAAGCTTGTCAGCAATCTTTGCAGCTAGGTCGTCGGCAAATGGTGTGGGGTATCTGTTCCAGGGACGCGCTTTCAATTTTGCAAGAACGATATCTTTAACGGCATCTGGCCAGTCCCATGGACTTTCGTTCTGGTCAAGTTTGACCTCCACATCCAAAGCTTCCAATTGGTATCCACGCGCCCTAAATATGGAGGGCGTCATGAAACGTTCAAGAAAGCCCTGGCTTGGATTAAGCACTTCAGTCACAGATGCCTCCGTTTTTTCATCAAATGATCGTATAAAACAATACTCACGGCGTTTGCCACATTCAAGCTGCGAACACCTTCATGAAAGATGGGGATTTTATAGGCGTGATCGGGCCAACGTTCAAATACCCATGCCGGAAGACCCTTTGTCTCCTGGCCAAAGATCAGCAAATCAGTCTCTACAGGCATTTCCGTATAAATTTTTGTGGCCTTGGTGCTAAAAAAAGCAAAACGGCCACCAAACCGCGAAACAAGCTCTTCCAGCTCATCATGAATTTCAAGGTCGAGAAATGGCCAGTAATCAAGTCCCGCGCGACGAAGATTTCTGTCATGCGCAGAGAATCCAAATGGTCGAATTAGATGGAGCCGACACTGAGTGGCAGCCGCCAGCCTTCCAATATTTCCAGCATTTTGTGGAATTTCGGGGCGAAATAGGCATATCTCTGGATGCCCTTTGATCATGGTCCGCCAGGACCTCCTGAAACATCAGGTGTTGCTTTTACCGGCTTCAAAACAATGCGAGTCAGGGCGCGA
Source organism: Pseudobacteriovorax antillogorgiicola (assembly GCA_945897695.1). Taxonomy (GTDB): domain Bacteria; phylum Bdellovibrionota_B; class Oligoflexia; order Oligoflexales; family RGVZ01; genus CAMDKS01. Next base: position 7,055 of record CAMDGW010000032.1, read on the forward strand.
ATACCAACAAAGTTCACGAGGAAATGAATCATAATGGCAGGCCAAAGAGAGCCTGTAACCTCGACCACCGCACCAAGGATAACCCCGGCGACCATCGCCCAAACAGTCCATGCAGAAACTCCGCCTTCGGGGTCAAGGTGAAGCAGGCCAAAGAGCACACTCGTAAACCACAAACCAAGAAAAGGTTGAATAGCTCCCCGAAATAGAATTTCCTCGCCCACTGCCGAAACTAACGCAAGCCAGATAACACCCAACCAACCCAAACCGCCAAACATCAAGGCCATCCGGCGCTTGAATGTGACATAGGAGGCAAAAAAATCTTCCATTAGTCTTTGAAACAAAAGCAGGAAGGCAACGGCTGCCACAACGATGTAAAGTGTCGTTGCATGATTGTAAGAGATGTCACCTAGGAGCGTTCTAACGTTTTTGTGATACCACCAACAAATTTCAAAACCAACTATCCCCATCACAAGATAAGCAATGGTGGAAGCCTTAAGAATACTTGGTCCAAGGCCTCTATTTTTTCTTGGTTGGGGGTTTGCTTGCTGCGCCATAACTTTCCCTGTAAGTGCAAGAGATTCCGAAGAATTCTCCATGTCGATCCTTGAAACCCTTGGTACACCTCAACTCTTAACACATCCCCCCAAGGCTTCCAAGATGAATACCGCAAAATAAATGCTCACCAAGCCCTTTATTTAGGCACAACTCCTGTGCGCACAAAAAGCATTTCAAAACAATCTCCCGCGCTCCCATGTGATTGCTATTCCCGAACAAAAAAGCGAAACTTCCCGGGACTTTCTGCGTTTGCAAGGGAGATATACATGAAGCCTTTTACAATCGAGAAGCTAAGCTTCGAAAACTTATCCACAACCGTCGCTGCGGACGAATTATGCGTGATATTATCACCCGTTGGCGTCCAATCAGGAGGAGTTGAAGGGCTTATTCGCAAAGCTTATGCGCCCTTACAAAGAAAGAATCATTATCTCACCGTCTACGCTGGTTTTTTTGGCAATCATGATCGTCCATGGGTGGCGCCGGTTTTTACCATCAATGGCAGAAATGCACTTGAGCGCCGATGGGTGTTTCACGATTGGGCTAAATCCCTGCAAACCATGTTTGCCAACAAGAAACTCGTAATTTTTCTTGACGAAGGGTGTTCAACAGCGGACATCGTCCGCGCCGAAGATTTAGTGACACTTTTTTCCGGCCCTCTTTATACATCTTCAAAATGGACCAGTGTTCGCGTCTTCGCCCAGGATCCCGATGCCGTCACCAAAGACGACCTTCACTATAAATTAAGATTTGAGCACCAGCTTGAATTCCGCCGATGGGTCAATGAAAATCCAGATTCACTGACCTCCATTGAAATCGGGGACCGCTTGCGAGATTTTGCTAGCAGCAACGATTGTACGTTTGTAACGCTAGAAGAAAGCGCACTTCAGGAGGAAGGAATGAACCTCCTGCTTGCGGTTGGGCAAGGTGCAAAAAAGTCCCCCCCAAGACTTCACATCATCAGCAAGAACCTTTCATCTGACCAAGCGCCGCTGGCACTTATCGGCAAGGGGATCACGTTTGATACAGGAGGAATCAACCTCAAGCCCCACGAATCTTTCGTCAACTGCATGAAAAACGACATGGGTGGCGCTGCCCTCACGGCCCAAATTTTTATGGGATTGATCCGAAGCGGCTATCATAAACCAATACTTCTTGCCATCCCAGCTTGCGAAAACGCCATCGATTCTCGCTCGATGAAACCAGGGGTAATCATCAAATCTCGCAAGGGGAAAACTGTCATTGTGGAGCACACCGATGCCGAGGGCCGACTCATCCTGGCAGATGCTATGTCATACGTTTGGGATAAGTTTTCGCCTGCGCACATGTACACAGCAGCCACTTTAACGACGGCCTCCTTGCGTCAATTTACAAATTTTTTCACGCCCATTCACTTTGCCACGGATAAGTTCAAATCAGATGTCAATCTAGCCGCTGCTCATTATGGAGAGGCTTTTACATTTTGGGACGACTTTCTACCGTTTCTAAACGGCAACAAAATAAACGCGGCAGATCTTACTAATATGGGCCGCATGCCGTCACACGCCTCGATGGGGGGAGGCTCAAACGTGGCTGCCCACTTCTTGCGAGAATTTGCAGATGGGCCATACACTCATATAGATATCTTCAATTCAATCTGGAACTGGTCTGGAGATTACCCTGGGGCACATTATGGCTGCACCGGTGCCGTCTTCAACTCTCTTTGGCAGGCAATAGCTAACCAATGATTGGGAGCGACGCTAAAGTTTAAAAACAGCAATCCGAAAAAGTGAATAACAATAATGAGGACTCAAACATCATGAGTATGAATCCAAAAGACGAAAAAGAAAAAAACATAAAGTTTTCGCGTGATGGAGCTAAGTACGTCTGCAAAAAGTGTAAAGCAAAATACTTCACAAAAGAAGAGGTGGAAAAGTGCTTTGACTTACATATTGATGATGGCACCAAAAAAAAATAAAATCTGTTGCTGCAAAAACATAATGCAATGCCAATGATTTTAGTATGACGATCACCATACAGCGATGCTCAAAAGACGATGCCCTGGTACTGACAGAACTTGCCTGACGCCTATTCATCGAAACATTTGCAGCTGAAAATACTGCGAAAAATTCAAGTGACTATGCTTCACAGAACTTCCGCGTGGAGCTGCAAGAGGCTGAGATTCTTGATTTAAGGTTCGAGATCAACCCGCCTCACTTAATTTTATAGCGATACCACGTTGCTTAGCCGAAGCAAGGAAGGAATTCTTATCCACAGATTTGAAGTATGCCTCCTGCGGGTCGACCAGACCATCTTGCACGAGCTTCAGCAACGCATCATTTAGGAGCTGGTTTCCCTCCTGCTTCTGCGTCATCATGTGGTTAGCCAGATGCTGAATTTTCCCTTCGCGGATCATTGCGGCCACGGCATCATTTGAAATCAAAATTTCATGAGCTGCAACGCGACCTCCACCTTTTTTCTTTAAAAGTGTTTGCGTGACCACACCACGCAAGGAGCTGGCGAGCATCGTTCGGATTTGCGACTGACGGTCGGCAGGAAATTGGTCAATAATACGGTCTACGGTAGACATCGCTGTCGTCGTGTGAAGGGTCCCAAAAACCAAATGCCCTGTTTCCGCCGTTTCGATGGCGATCGCAATGGTTTCAAGGTCCCGCATTTCCCCAATAAGTACAATATCAGGATCTTCACGCAGAGCCGCTTTGAGAGCTCTCCCAAAGGAGCCCGTATGTTTATGAACTTCGCGCTGGTTGACAAGACATTTTTGCTGTGGGTGAACGAATTCAATCGGATCTTCGATAGTTAGAATATGCTCTTTTCGTGTTTTGTTGATGAGGTCAAGCATAGCTGCCAAGGTCGTGGACTTACCGCTTCCAGTTGGACCTGTAACCAGCACCAAACCTTTATTCAATGTACAAAGCTTGGTAATCGCCGACGGCAAATTAAGTTGCTCAGCCGTAAGAATCTGCGATGGAATATGACGCATCACAGCACCTACTCCGTTTCGGTCCCGGAAAATATTCACACGGAATCGGCCAACGCCTACGAGCTCATATGCGTAGTCAGTATCGTTTGCTTTGAAAAATTCAGCTTGATTTCTCGGAGGAAGCGTCGGTAGCAGAAATTTTTCCATCATATCCGAACTTATTTTGTCTTCACTCATCCGGTTGATGTCGCCGTGAACCCTGAAGATAACCGGCTGTCCAGTGGTCAAGTGCATGTCGGAGGCCTTTAACTGAACCATTTCCTTTAAGAGTGTATCGATAGCATTGTTACCGTGGCTGAGACTTCCTTCCGAAGCCTCCGTATTACCAAAATTGATTTCCGGTGGCTCACTTGGAGGGACACTGGCCGCGTGGTGTAACACAGGCGGTGGAATGATCGCAACTGGCGGTATGAGCAGCTGCGGGGAAATATCTGGCGTGACCTTGGGGTCCGACGATGCCGGTTTTGCTGATGGTTTTTTTGGCGCAGACTTGATGCGGAACATGCTTGATGGGTCTACTGTTGCTTCATCGTCCTGTTTTGGAGATGGGCTTTCGGCTTTTGATGATACCGGGATTTCTGAAGGCGGAACTGCAGAATCGTTCAGATGTTTCTCTGCGGCAGGTGCTGGGCTAAACGCCGCCATCGAAGGAACAGCAGGAACAGCAGGAACAGCAGGAACAGCAGGAACAGCAGGAACAGAAGCAACTGGACGTGGAATTGAGGGAGCGGGAGGCACCTGGACGGAATTAACGGGATTAACAACCAAAGAATCCGCTGCAGGACTACCGGGCTCAGACGCAGCAAGTCCGGGATCAGGAGTGAACGCAATTTTAAGTGACGGTTGCGCTGCTGCGGGAATCGGCGCAGCAGGTATACCCGTGGACGGCGTGGAGTTCGGCATGGCCATAACTGGTGCCGGTGGCGGCGATGCCATTGAAGGCAATCCATCTGCGTCAAATAAGGTCAGCCCATTTGGCGGATAAAATGACAAAGACAAAACTGGCGAACTTTTTACTCTGATTTTTAGGACACCTTGAGCGCCAATATTAAGTGCACCTACCATCTCACCAGAATCCGGAATTTTCTGACCCGGCAATACTGCGGCCATGATCTCTTTGATTTCAGCCTCGGACATAGGACCAGCTGGATCTTTTTCCAATGCTTGACTATGAGTCAACCACTCGGGCTCCATACCGGCGACCAACCGAATACGTAGTGCCTGACGACCCAGTGCCGCATTCAAAATTGTTCTTAGTCGTTGCATGTCGAGGACCTCCATACCAAACCGAATTCACCCGTCGATATCCATTCGACGAGCGCCTTAGGGGTTTCGGAACCCCTTGCAGCAAGTTTAGATTTTTTGACAACCACCCCCAAAATGCGTCAAGATTTCGTATGGTTCCGAAATATGAGGGGCATCCTATCGAGGCTCTGAGCTGGGGATTAGTCAAGCCCTGCCGAAATATAAGAACCGATTTTGCAGTTTCTAAAATAGCGGAGACGTTAAAATGTTTCGTTCCATATACCTTGTTTGCACGTTACTAAGTCTTCTGCCCGGCGAAGCGTTCGCTGCTCAAGAATTATTTAAGCCGATACTCCCACTGGACACGAGCTGGAAGATGCCAGGGCACGGCGGCGATCTCTCCGATAATAAGGACATCATTCAAAGCAATAGCGTCACGTCAAAAGCCCAAGCAACATTTCGCGACTCAATGAATAAACTTGCACGCCCCATGAAGTCTGCTGACCAGGCGAAAGAAATTAATGTCCTACGCCAAGCTGCAACTAAGCTCGGTCCGAAGGCACGCGTTATTGCAGAACTCACGGCTGCTCGTATCACGGGCGGTCTTTCGGCAGGCGGCGGTAAAGCAGGAAAACCTTCGGGAAACTGGCGCCAGCACCTTCTAGCTGCATGTAACGCCGCATCCAAAACAGATGACGTCACCCATGAAAAAACTGCGATACAATCCATCGCCATGTGGCGACGCATAGAGGGTCATGAAGCCTCTTGGGCATTGCCCCCCATCGATCTAAAGGCACAAAGGCAATTTGAATTTGCGAAAGCATTGACTGAGCGTCAGGCAATTTACGACTGGTCCAAAGGTAATGAAGCTGCTGCCTTCAAGAAATATCGGGCGCTTGCAGTCCAATTCAATGCCTCAACCAATGGCGCAGCCATTGACATGCGTCTGATCGAACTTGAGCGAGCCCACTATCGCAAAGAGAAACAACTTCGCCGATGGCAAAAAGCTCTGATTGAGACCACAGACAAATACCAAGACAAGCAATTTCTTGGCGCAGGAAATGAGTCCAAAGCTGAGCGCATATTTTCGACTGTATCGAGAATCCATAAAGAATTGATTGATACCTTGATCCGTGAAGCCTCCTCATCCAAGGCAAGTGATGCCCAACGAAAAGATTCGCTGGCTGCGATAGAGCGCTATCTTGGTACGAGCATTTCCGACCCAGAAAAATTGCGAGTGAGAGTCGCATCAGGAGAAATTCAGTACCTTGCAGGAAATCACAAGGCTGCTGCGGGTATTTTTGCAGGTATCGCCACCGAGATCTCGGGCGCTCAGGCGCAAGATCTATGGAAACGTGCGATCCGAAGCCAAACGCTCCTTGCCGATTGGCCGAAGGATGCTCCATGGACTGGCATCCCTAAGGGTTCCTCCGAATCAAGAATCGTTCTGGCAAGCATGTATAAGCACCTCGACCATGGTACAGCTGCAGACTGGCCATTACTCGCCCATATAGGACTTCTAAATTTGTCAACAGGTCAAGAAGAGGAGGCGTTTACGCTATGGAACGAACGCCTTCAAAAATTTCCAGCAGGAGGAAATGCCGCTCGGGCTGCTGGATGGATAATTGAGGCCTATATAAAAAGAAAAAAATGGACTGAACTTGAAGCTATGGGACGTATCCTCACTAAAGCCAACCTAACGGCTTTGCATCAAAAGACGATTTATCGTCCTAGAGATGTCCTTGGACTGGCACTTTTGGAAATTGGACTCCAATCACTGGAAACCAGCGATTTTAAGACTGCTATCACCAAACTCGATGAGTACGTCAAAGGATGGCGGGGAGACAAGCGTCACGACCAAGGCTTCTATAGCCTTGCATTGGCCTACCAAGGAGACAAGCAATTTCGCAATGCTGTAACGACATTAGTTTCGTTTACAAAAATGCACACTAACAGCAAATATAGGCACGACGCCCTCGTTCAGGGAGGCGCATGGACTCTGGCTCTAGCTTGGGAAGACCACGTCATCTATTTCCTCGAAAGTCATGCAATGGAATTTCCAAAAGACAGACAGTCCATCGCATCACTGCAGACACTAGCTGACCTCTACATGGGCCGTGAAATATATGATTCTGCCATACGTGTTATGACCATTCTCATTGCCCGCTCCGAGCTGGACGCCGGCATGCGCCATGACGTTGCCCGCAGGCTTCTTGATACATCAGAACGCCAAGGCTCGCCAGCTACCGCTATTCGAACAGCAGACAAGCTGTTATCGCTATTTAAAAACGAACCTCTAATTACAGCTACAGCATTTTCCGTCAAAGCACGAGTGTTTGCAGAACAGAAAAACATCCAGGGCCTAAATTCAGCCGATAAGCAAATACGCTCGTTGGATCAGAGCATTCCAGGCGTGGCGGAGATGGTCAGTGAAGTCCGCTTTCTTTTGGCAGACACTTCTGCCATGGATAAATTTAAAGAGTCGGTTTTCAGCCTTGGATCGAGAGATCCAAAAGGTCAGCTTGAAAAAGGTTACGCGGAATTCACAGAGCTAGATCAACTTTACAAGTCAGCTTGCTTACCCATCAGAACTGGATGGTGCGGGCCGGCATTTCATCGCGCGGCACGCAAGGGCGAAGATTTCCTTAAGGCTTATGACGACCTCAGCATCGCAAAAACCTTAGATCCTGAGGATGTTGCCTCATTTAGAAACCGCAAGAAATCCGTGATTGATACGGTTGAAAGACTCATCGTCGAATCCGATGAAAAATCTCTTGAACAGGCTAGATCTGGATCCACAAATCCTGAATGGACTACTGCCATAATGTGGCAAAATGGGAACGACTGGAGTCATCCAAAATTCACGAGTGAAACGACGGGACATTTCATTCAATGGCATGCACGCTAGGAGGAAAAACATGATCATAAATCTGATTCTAGTGTTGGTATTCGTATTGGCATCCTGCACCAATAAAATAGATACCAAATCCACCACCGAAGCAGTGACCGGCGAAGCCGCCATTGAAAGAAGCACCGGCGAGCTTATTATGATACAGTCAGGAGGCAAGTCACCTCTGATATCAAAGTCAGGCGCTAATTTCTGGATTCAACAAAAAGATGCAGATGGAATGTCAACCGGAAAGCTCTCAGGCATGCTCGCTTCTGGCGACTGGCAATCGGCAGTAACAGAGGCGCGTCGTCTGCTTGAGCAGAAACCAGGAGACGACGGACTTATGACTGTATTAGGGGCTGCCTACGCTGTTGGTAGGAACCATGAGATGGCGTCCTATTATGGGGGTCTCGTTTTAAAATCAGAGCCTGCAAACTCGGACGCCATGAATCTGGTAGGACTTAGACTGATGATGGCATCCGCCAACCGACGAAGTGACTATGATGATGCAATGACATGGTTTCGCAAAGCAATGGATAGCGATGGTGCCCACATAGCAGCTGGTCTTAATATGGGATACCTTCAACTTGAGCTTGGAGATTCTGCGTCTGCTGTAGAAACATTTTCAAATATCTCGGGTCGTTGCCAACGCTGTTTTGACGCCCAATATGGATATGGAGTTGCATCCGCCAGAACGTCCGCGTGGACCACAGCAAAGAACGCATTTGAATCCATTTTGGCGGCTGATCCATCGCGTGCTGAAGCAGTATATCAGTTAGCCCTGGTGCATAAAAATGGACTTAATAATGAGGCACGTGCCACTCAATTACTACAAGAGCTCGTAAACGATGCCGATGGCCGATTCAAAGGTGCAGGAGACGTAAAAAGAGTTGCCAACGTAGCTCTTCGTCGCTTGAAGGCAAGTGACCGCACAGGCACAGAGCCTCTTGAGACGATCATGCCCCGCGGCGGTGAACAACCCGCACGCGCCAGATAGGAAGTGCCAGTTCAAGAAACTTAAGGCACCCAGCTAAATCTCGAACTTCATTTGTTTAAATAAAAAATTTCAAGAGCTTCCAGCTATCTCCGACAACTCCCTTATATGGATTTTAGTTGATTATCCTGTAGGGAGGTTTCAAGTCATGCCACGTTCAAACGCAAAGAGTCTGAATAATCTGGACCGAGAATCAGTCATGATTGAATATGCCCCGATGATTAAAGGCTCAATTGCTCTCATTCAAGAACACAGCCGGATTCCACTAGATCGTGAAGATCTCATTGCAGCCGCACTGACGGGACTGTTTGAAGCCATGGATCAGTATAATCCCAAAAGCCACAAAAGCTTCCGGTCCCTAGCTGAACTGAACATCCGGCATTCTTTACAGCAAGAAATCAAAGCGGCGGCTGATTTTTTCACTCACGTTAACTTGCAGCCAGTTGGTCCAGCAGAAGCAACAAAACACATGCCAGAGTTGACTTACGGTTACGACTGGAAGGGGCACAAGTACCACGTACACTGATGCACCCAAAAAAATTGGGAGGCTGCAAAAAATTGCCCCCTCCCTTTTGTTAGCGTGCGATTAAAACTTGTTACTCAAGTTCAACTTTAGCCCTCTGTGTTGAAGACTTCTTAGCGGCCTGCTTAATTGGCATGCGAGCAACATGCAATTTACCAGTTTTTTTATCCCAGACACCAACCTTAATCGCCGTAAGTTCCTCACCTTCAAACCCCGGGCGTTTGATGACAAACTTTTTTTCCGTGTTAAATCGCATCGAAAACGTGATCCCAGAGTTTGGATTCTGAGGTTTTCCATCAGCGGTGAGATTTAAATCATCGTGACTGGGCATGAACATAACGCCCGTCGTGCCGCGCTGAACGTACTCGCCGATAATCCAGACCCGTCCGTCGACCTCTCCACCATCATCATTAACAGTCAGTGTTACCGTGATTTGATCGTC
>CAMDGW010000033.1 GCA_945897695.1 Pseudobacteriovorax antillogorgiicola
GAATCTTTCTCAAATAAGTTGATGAAAAATCAGGCAAATTGGCCGCCGTCGATCCGGATGTCATGCCGCGCGTCAAGGGATCACAGTGCCGTTTTTGGGGTTTTGAAGACGCTTGGCTGCTCGCTAGGCCGCTTTGCGGCCGTCGCCGAGCGAGTATAAATTCAAAAAGATGAGCCTCTTTTCAAGTAGAATTTATCTGCTAAAAACAACACCACTTGAAGGAGGCTCACGGATGAGCTTAGCAGATTTTGTTCAATTGGAGGGATATAAAGTTGCAGAAACTTATAAACACTTGGACGCTGGCTACATCCTCATAGCAGTGGAGCCTACGAGACGAGAAATGGCGTGTAAACGCTGTGGAACCTGCCTGCAAGGTCAGCATGGCCAGCACCGCATAAGGGCTAAATTCCTACCTGTCTTCTCTTACGAGGCATTCATAGTTTTCTGGAGGCGGAAAGGTTTTTGCCCATCGTGTAAAAAAATTAGATCCGAGGAGATTGGCTTTTTATCGCAAGAGTCCCCTCATCTTACAAAGGCATACGAAACTACAATCGAAGAATTGACCGAGATTGCAGCGGTATCTCGTGTGGCAGACTTTACGGGAGAAGATAAATCGACGGTTTGGAGGCTGGACTATAAGCGCCTCTTGCGATTGCGATCGAACTATAAAGTTCCCTCCGTTACCCACATTTCAGTCGACGAGGTCTACGCCAGAAAAAAGCACCAGGAAGGCGAGACGAGAAACGACCGTTTTTTCACAATCGTGACGTGTATGAAAACTAAAAAAGTCGTCTGGGTCAGTGACTCTAGAAGAAAAGAGGGTCTGGATGCCTTCTACAAGCTGATTGGTCCAAAAGCATGCGCAAACATCAAAGTCGTCGCTCAAGATCAGCACCAGGACTATCTAAATTCCACTAAGGAACACTGCCCAAACGCTGCCGTCGTCTACGACAAATTCCACGTATTGAAGTCCTTCAACGAGGCTCTAAACGAAGCTAGGAAGCTTTATGTAAAGATGTTTGACCTCAAAAAATCTGAGAAGAAAAAGATGACCGGCAAATTTAAATTTATCCTGTCAAAACGAGCCGACCGCCGCACCGAGGACGAGAAGCGTAAGCTTGAAGACGTCGCCGCGGACAACAAAATATTCCTAGATCTTGAGCTCATTAAGGAGAGTGTCTTTGAGATATTCAGACACGAGAATGCTGAGGACGCCAAAAAGCAGTTTGAAACAACCGGCGAATGGATCATGAAGGCTGGGTTTCCTTCATTAAGGAATTGGTTTCGCCACCTAGAGCCGAACTGGGACATGATCGCGGGATACTATGGATCGCCAGTAACCAGTGCGCTATCTGAGGGCATCAATAACGTGATCAAGACGATCAAACGCCGGGCCTATGGCTATCGCAACATGGACTACTTCAAACTTAAAATCATGCAGGTCTGCGGACTATTAAACTCTAACTATCTGAAAGCCCGTGGGAATCACGAATCAATGGCTTAAACAAATATGCACCAGGGCCCCATTGTGCTTTTGATCGTTGTGAACGAGCGTCTATTGTTCACTAAACTCAAGCATCTTATTCAGTGCATCTCACTGAAATTACTTATTTATTTATATTTATTTAATAACAGCTCAGGACCGGGTGTGATTATGCCGATAGCGCTGGAAGTTTGTGACGGGGGGTCAGCGATGTCATTGTTAAGAATTCAGTATCTTTCGATCGCTCTCAGCGGATTGGCTGGTTTTGCAGGTCTACTCCAGTCTTGTAAAAAGGCAGACGGATCTCGACTCAAAGCTATTGCATCAGCAAGTACGCTTAAGACAGGTATGTTTATGCCCCTCGAAGTCGGTTCTGCACTATCGGATGGGAAAAATTCTAGGATTACCAACCCCCAGCAGCTTGCTGAAAGATTAAGTATTAGTCTCAAATCTAGCGACACCTAACGCGTGACAACGACCGCTAGTGGTGAAAATATTTTGTTTGTTGAGCGTAAAGGAATGATGCCGGTTCCATTGGCTAGCTTGGCTGCGAATGGAAAAAAATATCAATGGTCTTTCACCACATTCAAATTAAAGTCAGGGCAAGCGCTTAATGGGAATCTTTACCTGCGGCACGATTTCTCGGCAACACCTGAACCTTATGTAAGTAGTGATGGTCGAGATACCAACATGTATCTTTTCAGGCGACTCTATTCAAAAGAGGGAGTTTTTGAACCGATGCTTGTTTCATGGCTTAATCACATAGTGACACCATCGGGAGAAACGGTTTACCGCGTCGGCAATACTGTCGTTGACACAAAAGGTAATCAGCCAATACTTGGTTTTAGATCCATTGGAAATCAGGTTTGGGAAATGACCGGTTACTATGAAGACGCCGAACTTTGTGCAGGGACTGTGTTTTGGTCTAAGGATTTAAACGAGTTCTTCTCTCTGTCTCCTAAGAAGCGAAAAATTGTTAAATGGAAAAAACAAGACAACGATTCAATGGATCGAGTTGGTGTCGTGAGTGCGGGGAGCATTTCAATACCTTCAGTCGTCGAAAAAACTCTATCTCACAGGGAGGGGCAGGGATACGGTACAAATGGCAAGTATATTCCGCTGGAGGGACCTTCAAGCCTTAGTTTTGACGGTGGTGTGATCCCGGTTTATGCTACAGAGGCCATGTACAGCGCAGTTAAGACTAAAAACAATCCCGGAGTTTCAAGTTCTTTTAATTTGAATACAGCCTCCGAGGACGATTTTTTTGCAGGTGCTGAGATGCTGGCTCTCGCAGCTAGGGGAGCAGTTTCCGAGTCGAGCGTCCGACTTGGATTAGCAGATAATGCAGGGTTTTCTGGTTCAGGTCCGCAGCCAGGAATGGTTGCCCAGTTTCAAAACTGGAATAACGGCGCGTCATTTAATCAGGTCCGTGTCATTTCCAATCAGCCTCATCTGGTTCCTCGTGGAGGTCTCAATCAGCTCTGGACAAGAAAGTCTGATTATAGTGGCTTTAAAGTGACTGGGGAGATTCTTGATTCAGCCGGTCAGGGAACAGGTCAGTTTATCGAGCAAACTTTCAATCCTGATGCTGGCGTCTATGATCAACGGATGATGTCGAGGACGGAGCTTGGTCGAGAAATTCAACACACGCTGGCTACATCCAGTGATCAATTGCGCAAGGTGAATGCTCAAATACTCGAATCAACATCTTCGGCTAACAATCTTGGTGTGCGAGCCGATCATTTTGCTGATGAGGCTTATAAACGAGCACGTGAGCTTCCTGGAAAAGCTATTTCTGCAGGAGCAACGGCAGCCATTACAGAGCAATACAAACTGGGCAAAAGTCCAGACACGGTCAATAATGACCTTGTCTGGTTCGGTTCAGGTGCCGCTAAGGATGCTGGGGGGCAATTAATAAATGAAGGTTTCGGGACGATTACCAGTGGTGCCCTGGGATCGCAGAATGGCATCAACGGCAATAGCATCGTTCAGTCTGGTTTTGGATCAATGCTCGGTAAGTCTGGTGTCGAAGGGCTCGATGTTGGCAAAGATGTGGGCGGTAATATTTTGAAGGGAACCATCGATAAAACCACAGGAACTCTTGCAAAAGAGGCAATCAAAGCAACTGAATCAGGGGTCCCTAGTAGTGACAGGATAGGCCTAATGGTTGCAGATGGGATCGTCGATGTAGGTTTTTCCACAACGGGGTCGCTTCTTGGAGGGCCGGCTGGAAAATCAGCTGCTGCCGTGGGGGCTGAAATTACAAAAATTGGTAATGCAGAGGTTGGCTCTTTGATTCTGTCTGGTCGAGAAATTAGTCAGCGCAGTGAGTTGGGAGCCCAGCAAACAAACGGATTGAATATCTTGTCGAATACTCGGGAAGCTAACGTCATGCAGGACTATTTAAGGACTTCCGGGGCGCCTTCTCGTTCGGAGTCGACGCCAACTTACGAACAGGAAAACGTTGTCGAATAATTTTTTAACTTATTTTTGAAGTCATAAAAAAAGAGCCGGTTTCCCGGCTCTTTGTTATTTAAGATGAGATGAAAGTGAATTAAACCAAGAGGTTGTTACTTCTTGCACCACGGCAGATCCGGTTGGAACTGACACAGCATTTCACACATTTGTGGATCAAGCGGGCACTCCTCGGTTCCGCCACCTCCGCCGCCGCCATCACCGCCGTCAGAGCCAGGCTCAATGACACGGACGCGAAGCGACTGGTTTATTTTGTTATTGGCATCGGTAACCGTAACGTTAACTTCGCCTGTGCCTTTTGCTGTCAGAAGACCGCTGGCATCGATGCTGGCAATTGTATCGGCTGAGGATGCGAATTTGAACGGAGCTTTTCCGCCAAATGCTGAGAACTGAAGTGTGGCGTTTGGATTGATCGTTGCAGCCTGAGGAACGATAGTTAGCTCTTCAGCCTTGATGCGGTCCACAACAGCAGCAGCATCCACGCGACATTCGCATGCTGTCTCGATTGCAACTTTTGAACCTGAGGCCTGAAGAAGTGCTTTGACTTCTGTTGGCTTCAGGTTTGGGTTGTGAGAAAGCATGAGGCCTACAAGACCTGAAACCAATGGAGTTGCCATAGAGGTGCCGCTCAAATTGCCATATTTCTCGCCAGGAAGCGTGCTGTATATCGCATCGCCAGGAGCTGAAAGGCTGACCTTGCCAATTCCATAGTTGGACCAGCTAGGCTTGCCGTCGCTGCTATTGGACGCTGCTACAGTAATCACGTTTGGTAGCGGAGTGTTGGCCGGATATACTTCAAAGCCATCATTGTTTTTTCCATCATTTGACGCAGCTGCCACAAAAATGACGCCTTTGTCGTTGGCCCGAGAAATTGCTTCAGTTATGGGCTGAGCTTCTGTCGCGCTCACTGCTGCGCCCCAACTTGCACTAATAACATTTGCGCCGTTGTCAGTTGCGTAATCAATTGACTTCACAGCGCCCATGAGGTCGCCTGATCCGTCAGCACCGAGGAAGCGTGATGCCATGATCGAAATCTTTTGGCTCATGCCGGTGATGCCTTTGCCGTTGTCACCAACCGCGCCAAGAATCCCAGCACAGTGGGTTCCGTGACCAGGATTCTGAGAGCCTGTTTCGTCTTTTGGATCAGCATCGTTGCCATTGAAATCGTAACCATAGATGTCATCGACAAATCCATTATTGTCGTCGTCAATCTTATTACCAGCGATTTCTTTTTTATTTTTCCACATGTTGTCTTTGATATCGCCGTGGCTGTAATCGACTCCTGTGTCTGTAACAGCAACAACTACTTCACGGCTACCAACACCTTTGTTCCAGGCATCAGCTGCGCGCACTTTCGCAATAGACCACTGTTTTGCTGTTTCAGGGTCGTTTGGCATCTGGAATGCGTGGACTTTCTTGTTTTCGACCACGTATTGAACGTCAGGGTTAATCATGATTTCAGCTAAACGCTTGGCTGTCTCACGTTGGTTTGATTTTCCAAAATCAACCAAAACGAGGTTGCCAGACTCATGTTTGTCTACAATTTGTGCGCCATTCATGCTTTTTGAGAACAAAGCTTGCTGAAAGCCTTCAGTTCCTTGCTTGAATTTCACAATGTAGCCAGCTGCCAGCACAGGTTGTGCTGCTAGAAGTGCCACGATGCTAAAGGCCGAAGCCCAAGCGACGCGGCGGTTCGAATTTTTGCGCACTACCATATATCCTCCTTAACTGGATTAAGAACGCAGGAAGTAAAATCCAACGCTCCGTGCAACAGAAGAGCCCCTCCCTGGGAATCTTCATGAGAACCACTTGAAAAACAAAAACGAATTATAAATGCTTGATTAATTAAAAATGTTAGCGGGAAATTATTACCTAGTAAAGGGGCAACGTTGGATGGCGGGCCAAAATGTTTAATTGGTGCTCAAATACTCCCAGCGTTATCTGGCGAACCCTTTGAGTAGAGTTCCGTGGAAATGTACACAGGGCAAGACTGCTGTGTCTGGCATTAATATTGAACCCGGTGACAGCACGCTATTGCAGCCTGTTTGTGATCTGTCGCCCATGATGGCACTAAATTTTCGAAGGCCAGTGGGCGTGAGAAGCCCAGTGGTCGGGTGTTTGATTTTTACCTCGTCGCCCTTAAGCTTGAGATTGGCCAGTTTAGTGCCGGCGCCAAGATTGACGGCACAACCTAGAAGGGAGTCTCCTACGTAGGAGAAGTGCCCGGCCTTGGCCTCATCCCAAAAGATTGACCCTTTGACTTCTGTGGTATGGCCGACAACAGCTTTCGATCCAATCCATGCGTTACCGCGAATATACGCGCCATGCCTGATCTCAGCACCAGGACCGATAACGCAGGGCCCCTGGATAAACGCAGTTGGTTCAACGCTTGCGCCCTGTGCAATATAGACTCGACCCGATATAAATGCTGCAGGGTGAACGTTTCCTTTGATGACAGGGGTGTCCTTGACACCAAATTCATCAAGAGCCTGGTTAAGCCAGGTCTCTAAGTTCTTTCCTAAATAGTCAAAAACGCATTGATTCAAGAATTTATCGTGCTGCCAAATTCCTGATGTATTAACAAGCAGATCAAGGGGTAGGGTGTTTGGCATAATGAAAAATCCCGGGGTTACTGTTTTATTGAACTAAAGCGTCGGCAGAACTTACCGACTCTGATAACGAGGCTCGTGGTGCACAGACCTATTCTGGTACTAAAACGAACGCCCGAAAGGACGATCTTAATGTTTGATACGAATAAATTCAAACGATCTGTGAAGGATTGGACTCGTGAAAATCCAAATGGCACCTTGGAAGAGCTGGTTGATTATTGTGAAGAGATGATCCCCGCTGCGCAATTCAATACGTACAGCTGGCTGGTAGAGCAAACGGCAGGATGGTATCAGCACATCTTAAGTACAAGGCGAACAAATAATATGCTGGATCAAGGGGAACATGAGGAAGTCGCCTAGCCCATAGCGTCATTTTTGTTCTGTTCGACTAGTCTATCTGCCATTAAGGCGATTCGATTCCATTCGATATATCCTTGATCCGAGAAAACTCTGTTTCCTTGATCATGTCCAACGCTTCAAAATCCTCAAATCCCAAATCTTCAATCCAATTTACGTTTAGCATTTCAGGCAGTGGATTGGCGCACTCACGTCCATCGTCGAGCTCATAGCATTCATAGGCTTCAAGTATCTTTCCCGACGTGGTCATTCTGTAGTAATGATAACCATCGCCATTGACCAGAGCGCCGTCTCGACTGTCCCCAGTCCAGTATTCGCGTGCGAATACAAGGTCTTCTTGACCAGCGCTCTTGATGTCAATGATCTTCCGCTCTATTGATTTTTTTTCGACGCCGGGGGCGAGCTTCTTTTCAGATTTTCCTGAAGGCTTTTTAGGAGAGCTCATATGGTGCTATCACTCCTTCAATTAGTAACTATCGATATTATCTGATCAATCGTATCAACACGTCAAATTTGTTTCTGCCACCTGCAAGGTGGCAGAAGAATAAATAGACGTTAATTAGTCAGTCTTCATCTGTAGTTTGGTCAGGAGTCGAGCCATTTTCCGAAGCGATCAAATCTAAGACGAGGGAAAAATTCGCCTTTTGGAGTCCAAATGCTCCAGACGACGAATAATGCCTTTCCGCGAACGTAAGAAAGCGGTACTTCGCCCCATACGCGTGAATCGCTTGAATTATCGCGGTTATCACCAATACAGAAAACGCTCCCCTCTGGAACGACTCCAGGCTTACCATCGACGTCAGGCCACCAGGCTCGCATGGCACGACGGTATTCAGGTTTATTCTGTAAAACCCAGTGCTCTAATCCTTCAAGATTTTCCCGATAAAGCAGTTTGAAGTCTTTTTCGTCGACGATGTCTTCAAGGACTACGCGGTCATTGTTGTGATCAACGCGCGCTTGAGCTTTGCCATTGATGTATAGAACATCATCCATCAACTGAATTTGATCCCCAGCTACGGCAACCACTCGTTTGACGTAGTCAATATCGGGATCGCGTGGATATTTGAAAACAACGATGTCACCTCGTTTTGGTGAACCCCAGGAGAGGATTGCCGTATCTGTGAACGGAATTTTGAGATCATAAGCGAGTTTCCATGCCAGCAGCCTGTCGCCCACTTTGATCGTGGGCTCCATAGAAGACGTGGGAACGTAATAAGGGGAAGCAATACTCCATCGAACACTCAGGACTATTAAAATCAAAACCGTGAGGCTTTTCAGATTTTCAAAACTGAACATCCCTGGTTTTTCGGTTTGGGCGGCTTGGACCGAGGTCGTGCTTGTGGGGGATTCTGACTCGCTGGACATGTGTCACTTCTTTCTGGAGTAATGACGTCAATATAATTTACCTGGTAAAAATATCATAATTATTCGCTTTTTTTCTAGTTATCTTTGGCGATTAACTGGAGGGCGGTTGCTATAGGGACCAAGAAGTTCTTATAGCCCGTCCTTGATTGGCCGATACCCACACTGAAGTATTTCAAGAGCCACCCAAACGAACTGGAATGGGCTAATGCTTAAATTTTATTCATACGTGCTGGTGTCGTTACTTTGTTTTTTAACCTCTGATTTGGCAAAAGCCTATACGGCTAATCAGGTAACCTTCCAATTTTTGGACAATGGACGTTTTCGCGTCAATCTTTACTACACAGTTCCAGCTCTTAAGGAATTTCGAGAAGCTTATGTCGAATTTGAAGAAAGAAAGAAGGCAGAAGCCTTCTACTTTGATGTTTTACGCGGCGCTGATTTCTACCTTGAGGATGAACCTGAAACGAAGTTTGTGAACGAACCGTTGGCCCCCAGTCCCTGGTAATCAGCAGTCTGCCCATCTAAGTTAAATTTTTCTTGCCGCTTCAAGCGCCTCTATGCTTACAGCAGCTCCCACTCTTGAAATGACATCACTTGCTAATGTTGCAGCAATTTTACCGCATGCGTTGAGGTCTCGTCCTTTTAAGAAGCCATGGAGAAATCCAGCTGCAAACATGTCACCAGCGGCGGTGGTGTCGACAACTTGGGTCGGCACTGGGCTGATGCGGAACTCTTCTTTCCCTTTTACAATCAGAGCGCCGTCAGCTCCTAATTTCACGACGGCAATGGATCCTGTTGCCGCAATTCGACGGGCAGTCTCTTCAGGCGTCGTGTTAAATAAAAGTTTTGCCTCTTCACGATTGGCAAACACAATGTCAGCTTCAGATTCGATTAGCGAGACAAAATCGTCGCGATTTCGATCCACAACGAATGGATCAGCTAGGTCAAAAGATATGATGGTGTTGTGCTTATGTGCAGTTTCGATGGAGCTCTTCAAAGCTTTTTTCTGGTCTGCTGTATCCCACTGATAGCCACAAAAATGAAAAACCTGAGATTCAGAAATTTCCTTGTGCGGGATATGTGTTGCATCGTAGAGGCGGCTGGCTCCCAGATTGGTGTTCATGGTCCTTTCCCCATCTGGAGTAATAAGAATCAGGCAAGTACCAGTGCTCTCGTTGTTGTGTCCGCCCAAAAATGACTTGATACCAAGCGAAGTCATTCGTTCGCGGATCCTGTTACCAAACTCATCATCATTGACCATCCCTGCAAATACGGTTTTATGGCCAAGACTTGCAAGAGTGCGGATGGCGTTCATAGAGCTACCGCCAAGCTCGGTTACTTTGGTTTTTGATTTAAATTGCTCCAGGACCTCTTTTTGCCGCTGGCTGTCAACGAGGTGCATAACGCCTTTGGTCAGGCCAAGACGTTTAATATCTGCATCATCGATTTCGATCAGAACGTCCATAAGTGCATTGCATACGCTTGTAATATCGTAAGTTTTCATAAGCTTATCTCCAGGGTCAGTGAGGTGTGGGAGATTAGCTTGCCTTGTTGGAATTGTCACGGAGATCTGCCAGATCGGGCATGTTCGTCATCGAGACACTCTGTTGTTGAGCGTGAAGAGTCGCGAGGCGTGTTTTTAGATGGCTGAATTCATTGGTTATTTCTCGGTTTTCAACGTTCAAAATGGCAGCGTTCCAGAAACCGAAAACGATGCAAGCAATGCCCCATGTGTTGGGCCATAAAAGGCCCAGTGTTGCTGCGCACATAGCAATCCCCACCGAAAATAGTCGAGTAACAACAACGAGGCGTGCACTCATCCAGATTGCCTTTTGTTGTCTGAGGTGACGAACGAAGAGGGAGCTTACTAATATTGCAGCGGCGTAGGACCCTATGGCCCAATGCCGATCTGATGAAATTTTCTGTGAAAAAAAAGCTGTAAGCGAAACAATTGAAACCAGCACAAGAGCCCTCTTTCGTCTGGTTTTTTGTGACCAAGATAGCAAGGCTATGGGCTCATACGAGTGGAGTATAAGAGTGGCGATATAGACACAGACGGCAACATAGGAGGTAAAGGTCATGTCACCCTGCCTTTGAGCGGCGGCTTGAGTTAACGGATATAATGCCCTCGACTTCGGTGGCCAGGTGTAATTTTGGCGTAGCATTGTCATGATTCAAGCGGCCAAGGATTTGGTGAAGTCTTCTCAGCTCAGACTGCAGCAAAATATCGGTCATCAGCGGGTGAAACTGTGTAAAGTAAAGGTCATGCGCTCCCGTAAGGAGACCAATTTTTAGCGCGTCATCGAAGGTGGTTCGGTGTCGAGACCAAGCGTCATTTTTAGGACCAGAAGATGCGGCACATATCAGTGTTTTAGTACCATGTAAGAAATGAGCTAAATTTGTTATGGATTCGCTATCAGGCATGCTGATCATAACAATGCCGATATCTATTCCAGATGGGTGTAACAGTCTCCAAGCTGCCAATGGATAAGGTGCAAGCGGATGTGTGAGTGGCAGCGCGGAAATCGTCCAAGCTCCCCATTTATGGGGCGTTGTTAAGCTATGAAAGGATATTTTTGCCGGGAAACTACTTATACCATTAAAAGGAGTAAGTAGATTTGAACTCATGTCATCCAAAGCTTCCCTGGCTTGATCTTCTGTCGCGCAGGACAGCACGTCAAGATGGCTTGATTTAAAATGTATAGGTGTAAAAAAAGGCAAGCCTAGGATTGAATCCCAAAAGAAATCACTAAATAGGATTGCACATTTGTAGCTATCTTTTTTTGTTCGCTGATTGGTTATCCAATTGGGCGTGGCCAGATTGATGCCAAAACCAGCGTTAATGAAAATTTGGCTTGATTCTTCGCTAATTTCAATGCAAGCCGTGTTTCCACCGGTCGCGATATTTTTACGACTAGGTGCTGGATGGAAAGCTCTGATGCCATGGAATTTTATGCGGCAGTTAGTGGCCATTCATCCTCCTCTCGCGCATTGATGACCTGCATGTCGTTTGCTATGGCAACTCTTTGTGCAAGCATTTGTTTCGTTGCAACATCCTGGTCATTTTCTTCCGGTGCATGGTGGAACATGAACAAGCGTTTTACTCTAGCGCGTGAACAAACGTCCATGGCGATCTCTGGCGTTGCATGCCCCCAGTCTGCTTTTAGGTTCTGGGCGTTGAAATGGGTGTCAAAAACGACATTCGGTACGTCTTTCAGAAATTTAACCAGGTTATCATTATATTGTTTTTCGAACGCTTCGGTGCCGGTGGACTTGGCTTGTTCGGCAAATGATTCACCCAGTAGGTTTCCGTTACTGATCGAGGCAATGTCAGGAATGACAGCAACAATTGAATCCTCGTAACTGATTCTGTATCCAAGAGTGATGTGTTGATGGTTGACTTGGAATCCAACCACTTTAACTTTACCCTCAATAAGAAATGCTGCATCAGGAGTTACTTTGTGAAAAAAGAGCTTTGCTTGCACATTTGGTGCCGGAATCGGTAATCTGCCGTGTTTGAATAGTTTTGCAAAAATATCCTTGAATGACACGCCACCAGCATCTGGCGCGTGGAAGTGGATTTCAAAGTTTTTGCACTCCAGCTGCTGCAAAAACGGGAACATGAGTACGTGATCCCAGTGTGTGTGGGTTACGAGAATATGCATCCGTCGGCGCTGTGGGTGCTCACCAAGGTTGTTAATTACGTGTTGTAAGCCACTACCACCATCGATGATAATTGTGTAATCCATGCCTGTATCGATTTCGATGCAGGTTGAGTTACCTCCATAATTAGTGTTGAAAGGTGTATGGACCGGTCGCGAGCCGCGAACACCATGGAATTTTAGAATTGCAGGGGCTGCCTTTTTCATGAGGCCTCCCTTTCGCTCTGCTCTGCTGAATTGCTGCCTAACGATGAAGTGTTTTCAATAACTTTAATCTGCCGAACCTCAGAAGGCGCAAGGTTGCATTTAATCGTGATTTCAAAGTTTGTCCCATCGTGGCGGATAAAGATTAAATTAGCTACGGGGCAAGACAGCAAGTCTGCAAGGATCTTTTGGTCTTCAATTTTGCAGTCAGCTACGGAAATCTTAACGTCAAAAGAGTAACCGTCGGAGGCCATAAAGAATCTTACATTCAATGACCCTAATTTGTTTGCCACAGTATTCACAGCTTTCATGACGACCGATATTGGGTCATAGCTATAAATTTTTAGTGACTTTAACCAGGGAGTCATTAAGGCACTGAATTCAGCAAAATTGCATTCTCCTGATAATTTGGCCGCATACCATTCAGCCTGCAAATTGATTCCGGCGCTGATAAATAAGGCGTAAATAATATTTAGATCCTGAGTATTTCCGCTTGACCTCGGCGTATAGATGAGTCGAGAAGTCCCATCCAAGCTAAAGGCTGACTCTGTGGAAAGTAGAAAAATTCTTTGCCAGCAACTTTCATGGTTGTCGGAAAGCGCTAATTTCATGGAGCTTGGCATGAGGAGAATGGCGTTATTTTCTGGTGCCGAAGGTAGATTTCGCGAGTGTGGAACAACTTTTAAGGTCACGCCAAAGGATAACGCTGCACCCCGTAGCCTCCGCGTAATGGCGCTATTCGCCTCGGGCGCAACAACATATATGATTGGTGCAGGACCTTTCAAAAACGACTCCCAGCTTCCGGTTCAAAGGGCCATCAGGATTCCCAGGGGTAATCGGCAAATCAGCCAGAAAGTTTAATAAACTCAGGGGGCTGGCGCAGATGATTGGGGTAGCGTTTGATTGTAAGATTATGAATTAATTGTCGTCTGGAAGTGAGTTTGATGAGTTATCAAGAAACTCGATGAAATAAAGGTAACCAGAATAGATGCTCACAGCAAGAGCCAGCCAGATTGATAACATACCAGTAATTCTAAACGGTATGTCTAAGTAGTCCTGGCCTAAAAGGAGACAAAATATTCCCACGTCTTGCAGAATAGTTTTTATTTTTCCAAACGCGCTCACCTGAATAGTGTAACCATCCTCAAGAGCGATCATTCTCATGCCACTTACGGCTATATCCCGGCAAAGAAGGAATCCGCACATCCATGCTGGCAAAGCCTGCGAATCAGCGAGCAGCAATAGGGAAGCAGCCGAAAGCATCTTGTCGGCAATTGGGTCCAAAAGAGCGCCAAGTCGACTTTCCTGTTTGTAAAGTCTAGCCAAGTATCCGTCTAATATGTCGGTCAAGCCGGCCAACCCAAAAATCACAGCGCATATGACATTGGTGAGCGACGACCCGAAGGGGTAAATAAACAACAAAAGCGGAATAGCCAATATCCGCGTCAGTGTCAGTTGATTTGGCAGCAGGCTAAGCCAGGCAGCCGTGCTCAGGTTTCGAGGCATGGAGAAATTGTTCCTCATAATATAGGCATGCTAGGGAAACGGTATCTTAAATCAATGATCTGTGCAAGTACCTGAAATCAGTAGTTTCTAGGGCCCATGATCTAGAGGCTTAAGAGTGTAGGTTCAATCATTTGTTGCTGTATGGGGTGGCAGTTCATCAACGTAACCCCAGAAGATGAGCGAACTTGGTGGGATTGGACTTTAGTCCTGGTTTAGTTTTCTAAAGAGCCGGGCCCGAAATGATGCTAAAAGACTCTGCTGGTTAATGTCTATCTAGGGTTAAAATCACCGTGAGCGAACCAATCATAAAAACTGATCACCTTGTTATCGGAGCTGGTATTGCTGGCCTGTCTATCGCCCTGAAACTAGCCGCACGAGGTTCGGTCACCATTGTCGTGAAGAATAGCCTTGAGGAGAGCAATACCTGGTACGCGCAAGGCGGTATAGCCTCTGTACTCGATCCCACTGATAGTTTTGAAAGCCATGTCTCCGACACGATGGTTGCGGGCGCAGGTTTGTGTCACGAGGATATCGTGCGACTCGTCGTTTCAGAGGGGCCGCGTCTTGTGCGAGAGTTGGCTGATTTCGGAGCGAGATTCGACGCCGGCAAAGATGGGGCCTGGCACCTGACCCGAGAAGGGGGGCATAGTCACCGACGCATCATCCATTCGCGAGACGTTACGGGGCGAGTGGTCGCCGAGGCTTTGATTTCGAAAGTGAAGGGTAACCAGAACATCAGAATTTTAGAAGGCCACACTGCCATCGATCTTGTGACTACCGACAAAGTGGCCCCAGACTTTTCCCAGAATAGCTGTTTGGGTGCTTGGTTTTTTGACCGCGCGCTGCGCCGAGTTATTCGAATCAGTAGCTCAATGACGTTTTTGTGCACAGGAGGTCATGGCAAGCTTTATCTTTACACGTCGAATCCGGATAATGCCACCGGTGACGGACTTGCGATTGGTTGGCGGGCTGGTTGTCGAGTTGCCAATCTCGAATTTATGCAGTTTCACCCGACTTGCCTATTTCATCCAAAAGCAAAAAACTTCCTGATCAGTGAAGCGGTACGAGGAGAGGGTGGGATTCTCAAAGATATGCGTGGACGTCCGTTCATGGACGATTATCATCCCATGGGGTCTTTAGCGCCTAGAGACATCGTAGCCAGGGCCATTGATACCGAGCTAAAGAAAACAGGTGACCAGCATGTGTGGCTTGATGTGCGCTCTCTTGAGGCGCATCGCATTAAGTCCTCTTTTCCTAATATCTACGAAATGTGTCTGAAACATGGCATTGATATGACAACGGATATGATTCCGGTAGTGCCTGCAGCTCACTATAGCTGCGGCGGTATTGTGACAGACAGCCGCGCACGGACAAACGTTGAGCGACTTTATGCGGTGGGAGAGGTCGCTTGTACAGGATTGCATGGAGCAAATCGCCTTGCATCCAACAGTTTGCTTGAAGCAATGGTTTTTGCAGATCGTGCAGCAACAGATGCTGCGATGCGAGGGGATTTAGCCGGTCTTCCGGAGGTCGATGTTGGGTGGACAAACGTCGACCAACCAGCCCCGGATGAGCAAGTTGTTTTGACGCACTCATGGGACGAAATTCGTAGGGTTATGTGGAACTATGTAGGAATCGTACGAAGTGAACATCGCTTGAAAAGAGCCCTGGCGCGGATTGAAAATATTCGCCAGGAGGTCGATGAATACTGGTGGCGCAACCGGGTTTCCAATGAGGTCTTGGAAGTTCGGAATCTTGCAGCAGTTGCATGGCTTACCGTGCGCTCAGCAATGTCTAGAAAAGAATCCCGCGGAATTCACTTCATGCTCGATTGGCCTGAAACATCTTCCGCGGGTAAAGACACTATTATTTGAAACGCTTGATTAAAAGGATTCAGCCCCAATTCTGTTGATTGCTCCACCTGAGCCCACCAACATGGAAGTAGCTGGGCGAGCAGCCTCTACGGGCGGAACAAATACGTTGACCCCTTTGATTTGCTCCGGGGTGCAGAGTCTTACAGATTCGAAGACCAGAGCAACGATATCGTCTCTTGCGTCGGCTGGGGACTCGATAAGAATAGATCCATCAACAGTGCGTGCACGCCTAATCCCAACCTGAAGAGTCTGTCCATCTTTTTCAACAGTTACAGGGTGTGTTTTGGACTTGATCGTAAAGCCTTTTTCGATGAACTGCTGAAAGATCATCTCGCGATCAAAGCTATCGTGTCTAACTGCTGCTGCAACGCGACTCTTTTCACAGCTGGGGCAACGCCGGCCAGCCCAACGGTGACTGTTTTCGTCGGTGTACACCTTGGAACCGTCTTTCATTTTCTGACCGTTCCAATTCCAGATGCGTTCAGCTTCGCAATAGCCACAGGTACGTGTTTTGAGTCCTTCCATGAGACTTAAACTCCTAACCGACAAAAATAGAATTTGGGATTCGAAAAATAAGTCTACCTGACAATTCAGGGAATTTCAAAGAATGACTACGAAAAATTAAAAAAATATAAATGTCAGCAGGTTACAATTCGTATTGTGCCTTTAATTCCTGCCAACGACCTGAGAGTTTCATGGCCTTGACGCAGGTGTCTAGCTTTCCGACGATGTTCGGGTCCTTTTTGAAAAATGGGCTTTGCCGCGAAAACACAAAGAAATAGTCCTGACTTTTGATCGTGAACCTGGCGTCCTTGATTTTGTTTTGAAGGCCAAGTTTTTTACTCCTCCAGCGAATTTCCGGGCTGGAAATTATGGCAGCGTCTAGTCTTCGGCTGGCTAGCATTTTTATAACTTGGTCCGTATCGTTAAGCTCCACGGATTCTTTTCGGCCTCCCTGTTGCAATCGCTGAGCAAAGTACTCTTTGAACTGATCAGAAGGTCTTAATCCTACCAGCTGTCCGATCGACAGATCGTCCAAGTCAGATAACCGACGAATTGGCTTCTGAACATTGACGCCAGTCCATACGCTGTAGGTATTTACAAAAACCACCTCTTTGCCATAGG
>CAMDGW010000034.1 GCA_945897695.1 Pseudobacteriovorax antillogorgiicola
GCATTTAAGACGCTGCCAGATTTTAGCTCATTCCGTGGACGGTTTGAACTTGTGACAGTCCCTTATCTGCTAAAGGTCTCGGATGAAACTAAAATCTATCAAAAAGACGTGGCCGCAATTAAGAAGTCGAAAAAAATTTCCCCGCATACAGTTGAGTCTCTTTGTCTTTGGGCGGTTTTAACCCGACTCAAGCACCCTGATCCAGAAATGTATCCGAATGAATTTAGGGGTGTAGTTAATCGTCTTGAGCCATTTGCTAAGGCTATGCTTTATGACGATAAACCTCTTGGTGACGCTTACGTTGCTGCGGATCATTTGCTACTCAAACAAATACGTTCCCTGATTATGGGTGAATCCATCGGTAACGTCATATACGAAGGTAGGTTTGGAGCCTCTCCTCGAGAGGTGAGAGCCTTGCTCTACAGGGTGGCAGAAGAATCAGCTAACAAAACAGTGACCCCCATGAGCATTTTTGGTGAGCTTGAAAAATTGCTCAAAGATCGCAGTGTTTATGATTTTCTGCAATTTGAGTCGCGCAATAAGTATCACGATGCAGCGTTCTTTATTCGGAATATCCGAGATTGGTTTGCTGGGATTTTTGAAGATGAAGTCCTGGGAGCAATGAATCTCGTTGAAGAGGGCCAATATGACCAATTACTTGCCCGTTACGTTGATCATGCTGTTGCTTTCGTGAAGAAAGAGAAGATTTTCAATAGGAAGACAGAGGGATCTGAGGCACCTTCCGAGCTTCTCATGAAAGATGTGGAGGGGATTTTAGGTGTTGCAAGTGGGGACCCGACGCGATTCCGCGAGAGTCTTCTGGCAAGAATCGCAAGTTACAAACTAGACAACCCCAAGGCAAAAATAGATTACAGTGTGATCTTCTACGATCATCTGCAGATGATTAAAGATCATTACTACCAGGAGAAATCGCGGTTAATTGAGGCTAATCTCAAAGCTGTTCTTGCCCTGGAAACTGAGATCGAAAGACAGTTTTCAGAACCCCAGCTAGTTGCAGCGCGCTCGACTCTTTCGGAACTTGAGTCGAGATTTGGATATGATCGGGACTCAGCGCGTGAATGCGTGAAGTTCCTAATGATGTTCAAGGAATCTGGAGCATCGGCCAACAAATAAGACCGGTTGAAGGTCAGTGAGTCCGAATGAGCTTTTGAAGCTCGTCTCGTACTATATCCACGGATAGTTTTCCTGTAGTTGGATCCTTAAAATTTTCAACATAGAGTCTAGTGATGTGAATTTGTGAGTTTTGATCAATAAGGCTCATTTGGTCCTCAATGGGTATGACGCGAGGAAACTGAAAGTCATCTTTTTTTATGAGTCTTAAAGAATGTCTGCTGGGTTCGTTGGCGGATCGCGGTCTGAATCTGGTTAGCGAATTACTGCTAGATACTTTTTCAAATTTGTAACCCAGTCCTGCGATCACCGTTGCGGCTTCGTCAATACTCTCGATGCCTGAGGCAGGTCCCGTGTTCGAGGCGACCTCGAATGCTCGTTTCCACAATCGTCGATGGTGCATAAGATCAACGACAATCGTGTTGAAGTCTGCGAGCTCTTTAGTGTCCTTAATTCGAGTCTTTGCAGCTTCAAGCAAGACAGAGGGCATATTGTGTTCATCGATCGCAGCGTATGCGTCAATATCTAAAGGTAGAGTCCATCCATGAAGGATCTTGGTTATCTTTTTTATCATAGCCTCAGCCGCCACCGAAGTCTTATGGAAATATAACTGCAGATACATCGAGTGACGCGCACGAAGATAGTCTTCAAAGGCTGCAAGCCCTGAAAATTGTATTGCAAGATGAAGTGATTGACCGGCGTCATCCCAATATACCGACAAAGAGTTCAAAATCCGACTTTCATCGAAAATACCGTAAACAACCCCGCATTCGCGACTGTCACGTAGAAGGTAGTCCATCCTGTCGACATCAAATTCGCCCGACACCAGCTCGTGGCACAGTTGATGGATTCCGTATTTCCACAGGGGGCTATTTTTTGAAGGTGGTATCTCTGGTGCAATAATAGATGCAATGTCTTGAGCTGTGACCTTAGGGCCTTTTATTTTCGGGTTCTCACGATAGACATCGGCCAGAACACGGTCTATGGCAATTAATGTGTAAAGTTCATGGCGAACCTGCACAATTTTGGGCGATCGTCCTTTAGCTGTTAAAGCCTGGCATCGCCCCTCGATGTAAGATGCGATATAAGTTGGGTACTGATGACGTACGTCAAACATCTGCTGCCAAGTTGGCATAAAGCCTTCGCCACTGTGAGAAAAAGGAGAATGACCAATATCATGGAGGAGGGCGGCAAGCCTTAAAGCTTGCAAGGGATACTCGTCGCCGAAAATCTCATCAATCATGCCAAAAGTAGGACTTAAAAGTCCGTGAGCTCCGGCGTCCTTGCCCGTGGCTTTTTCTAAGTTGCTAAAATTTTCATACTTCTTAGTGGAGTGTCGTAAAGCTTTTTGATTTTCGTAAAGCTTGTTCCACGCAACCCCGGCCAAGTGCATCACGCCAAGACTGTGCTCAAATCGGCTGTGGCTTGCTCCCGGGAATACATATTGTAGAAAAGCAAGCTGCTTTATCCGGCGTAGACGTTGAACCATCGGATGGCTAATGACCAGATCTTCGAACGTTGAGACATTAATGGTGCCGTGAATATTTTCCCGGATGCGTCTTGTGATTTCCATTAATTTTAGCTCCTTACGTTCTTTGCGCCGTTAAGAATAACATGAACCGATGGCTTCTTCGGCGGATCCAAAGCCGCGAAGCTTTAGCTCCTGAGCAAGCTCTTCACAGATTCGAAATACTGCTCCAGGGCCACGGTAAATCAGTGCTGTATATATTTGGATGGCGATGGCACCGCGGGCCAACTTATGAAAGGCGTCGACTCCCGATAACACCCCTCCAGTCGCGATTACAGGCAGTGATCCCTTGGTCACGTCCCAAGCCCACTCAAGGCAGGTATTCGAAGGGGACAATAAGGGATGACCGCTTTGCCCCCCAGTTTCGGGCCATTCGACGCGGTGCGTGTTGGCAATAATGACTCCAGGGAACTCGTGGGAGCCAATGGCCTCTATTAGTAACTGGAATGTTTTGCGGTCCATGTCAGGATCAACCTTAATCCAGCATTTTTTTCGATGACCGCCCGCTGAGTATGCGAGGTCGCGCACAAACTCAGGAGTCGCCAGACTTCTTAACCCCGGGGTGTTAGGTGATGAGATGTTTACCGTGAGCCATGAGGCAACGGTAGCAAATGCTTCAATACCTGTGATGAAATCGTTTATAGCTTGCTCAGCAGAAGTATTTTTATTTTTGCCAACGTTCACTCCCAGCGGTACCTGTGTCGGTGTCCATTTTTGCTCCTGCAATCGTCTCAAAACAGCCTCTGCACCTTGGCTGTTAAATCCCATCCGATTTATAATTGAGCGAGTCTCAGGATATCTGAATAGGCGAGGTTTTGGGTTCCCAGCTTGGGGGCGTGGCGTGACTGTACCAAGCTCTATAAATGACATGCCCATATATTCAAAAGCATCAGGGCACCGGGCATCTTTATCGAATCCGGCGGCTAAGCCGATTGGGTGACGTAAACGACCAAGTCCTGGGATTGTGACCTGAAGTGGAACCGCTACTGCTTGATTTTTTGGTGGCGGTAGAAGTTTCAAAAAGCCATGTTCCATCGCCAATAATCCGATATCGTGCGAAAGTTCAGCCGGAAGAATGCGGAGTACAGCAGTGAGAAACCTTCCGAGTCTGTCAAAGTTATCAGTCATCGATTGGGCGCATTCCTTCCGAATTGACAGTGCTTTAAGTGAGAAGCGTTGGCCATTCTAGCTATCCGATCAGATAGATGGAAGGGGTTTTCTACATCTTGTTTGGTGTGTTGCATCCTTGTGAATGAAGTATCAACTTTCTAAATCAATCGTTCTAAATATGTTATGTCAAAAAATTGGCGACATGTATTCCGGGGTGTACCTTTGGGCGTTATGAAAAGAAGCCAGCCGTCGATTTTTGTTGTATAATATTTTTATAAAAATCAGTTATCATTGACTAAACGTTAAGTATCGTCGTCTATTTTAAGTGCCTATCACGTATAAGAATTTGAGTGATGGGAAAGATGTCGGTTCGGCATGGATACTTGATCTGTGCCATAACGCAAGCGTGGGGGCTCGAAGGTGTATATCACAGGAATTCGCTTTCGTAGGCACGGAGTTAGCGCGGCAACAGCCTGGCGATTTACCCAGGGTGTTGGCAAAATGCGCCCGGTTGTGGCCGTAACCGGAGATGACGAATCCCTTGAAGTGCTTGCGCATGCCATCAATTTTGCCCTGGCAGGCCGTCGCCATCGCGATATTGCAGAGGTTTGGCTTGATGCTGCAGACGATGCAGGCGATTTATGGACCATCGAGCGCGGGTCAAAAGGCAGTGTTTTTCGTCGTAACAGTCGGCTACTGTCCATCGAAGAGGCTCAACGTTCACTATTGGCATCCCTTCTTGACCTTGATGCCAGTCTCAGTCAAACCGACGCTTTGGTTGCACCTGTTGAGCTTCGACAGATCATAACCCGTGGGCCAGATGTTGCAGCCACCGTCTGGGACATGGCTGCTCGACATGGTCGCACCGATGTATTGAGTCTAGTGGCAGCAAAAGAACTGGCAAAAGGCGTGGCATCAGCCGCTGCTCAGCAAAGCTTGGGAGATCCCAGAAAGCTTTCGCGGATTGCTGGTCCTGCCTCCAGAATATTGGGCGCATTTGCCGAACTTCAAAATCAGTCCGAGAAACTTTCCGTTTTCACTGGTGAAGATGCCACCATTGACCCCGCGCTGGAGACAATTCAGAGTGAGGTGGACGTGCTAAATCAAATCGATCAGCATATTCGCCGAATTAATGAGGGAGGGGAATCCTACGGTCGACTGAATAGCATGCTTGAGGCCTTTGACCAACGGATTGTTGAAATCGAGTCTAAATGGACGAAAGAAACCCTGGGGGCAGTTCAAAGGTTCGGCGATCCGGCGAAGCTAATTGAGCAAGCAGTCCGACTGCGTGCTTGGGGGCGGCTGGTCGAAAATCTACGGAAAGCTAGAACTATTATAGAAGAACAAGTCCGTCCACTTGCTGCAGATGGATTGAAGGTCTGGGATACTTTTCTGAATAGTTCAGGAACAAATGGTCAGGATATTGAAAGTTGTCTTGCAAGTATGCTTCTAGGGGTGAAGCAGATGGCATTGGAAGTCGATCGCTACGTAAGCCAGACTCCCACCTCTGAAACTTCGCGGGGAGCTAAGGGGTCAAATTGGTTTGAACGGTTAAAAGCCGGATCGACAAAAATTGTCGATGAAAGGTTTAAGGACGCTGCTCCAGCTCTTCAACATCAGCGAGATTGGATCTTACGCCTTGCCCGAGAAGTAGAGGCCGTGAAGGTTGCCACAGAATATGCTCTGCAGTCATCACAGGTTCTTTTGGATAGGGTGACCCAGGGAAAAGAAAAACTTCATGCGGAGACCCATGCCATATCCGTCCTTCTTCAGAAAGCAGGGAGTGAGTGGGAGCGTCTGCGCACCGAGTGGGTTAATTCCTCGGCAGTACTGGGTATTGATGAATCGATTGGGATTGAGCAGCTGGCAACCCTCATTAAGGATGCCAACGAATATCTTGTTATAATAGACACCCGTCATGACTTGGCAGTGCGTGTGGAGGAAAGACGCCACGTCCAGTCGGCTCTCGAGACCCTGGTCAGAAAATGGTGGGATATTAATGGCAGTCAGAAGTCCACTGACCTGAGTAATGTGTCCTTTCTTGTAGTCGAGGCCAAAGGAGCCCTGAGGTACCGCGAGGGTCGTAAGCAGCGAATTCAGAAAGGGCTTGAAGAGTCATCGAGAGTGCTGGCTGCAAAAAATACTGCGGCTTGGGTCGGATCCCGCAAAGATGAGCTCAACAAAGAATGGTCCAAATTATTCGCATTGGCGGATCTGACAGCTCCTGAACTTGGTACGGAAATTTCTAAGCAGGTAAGTGACGTAGCCCTTCGGTGTGCAACTCTTTTGGATATCGCTCGCTTGGAAGAACAGGAGAGATTCGCTGCGGCGTCACTGTGGCCCTCAAGGTTGGATTCGGCTGTGGTGCTTTACAGATGGGCGGATCGGCACGTGGCGGCCCCCCAGCGTACGAGCTTTCTAAAATCACTGAACTCCTTTACGGGTGACTCCGGTGTCCCTGTTTTTCTCTTGATTAGTGATCATGATCTAGGATCATTGTTGGCAAAAGCAGGGACGGGATCGGCTGCGGCGGCGGAAATGCAAGACCTATTGGCGGTGGAGGGGCCTCGGAGGGAAGGTGGCGTGGTAAAAGCCGAAATGAAGGCAAAACGTAATGCTGCTCCGCCCTCAAAGCAGGATCACTTGGAAGACGATAGCCCGCAAGCAAGCAAGAAAAGTCTTCTGAATCCTCGTGCCGAAGCCGCTCTTAGAGTCCTTAATCCAAAGGCACCAAAAACCTGAGCCCCAAGACATTGGTCGTTACTTGATTCTGTCATAAATTATTGGTCTGCCCCCCCGATTGCTCCGCAAGGCGCTCGGGGGGGCAAAATTTTCCTGTTAGGAGATTTTGACGTGACTTTTTGGGAGGGAGCTCGGTCTCAGCTAGCTGACGAAACCGGGTGAGCCTCCCTGCCAAGTGATTGCTAAGTGGACGACAGATGCCAAAATCTCACCTCAACAGTACCAGCGCATGTCGCTTAACCGTTGATGGGCTTGATGTTGACAAAATTAAATAGAGGCTGAGAAATGAAACTTTTGTGCCCTCATCGGCGACCCTTCGATTGATTTGAGGGTCCGGGATCAAAAAATATGTCTCATGGGTCGGAAATATTTCGGTCCGCCCGAGAGTCCAAT
Source organism: Pseudobacteriovorax antillogorgiicola (assembly GCA_945897695.1). Taxonomy (GTDB): domain Bacteria; phylum Bdellovibrionota_B; class Oligoflexia; order Oligoflexales; family RGVZ01; genus CAMDKS01. The sequence goes on from CAMDGW010000034.1 coordinate 6,905, forward strand.
TTAAGTCTGTCCGATATCCATAATCTGACGTGCGACGAATTAAGAAATGCCCCGGATGGTCCGCGTTGCGAGGCTTCGGTGTGCCCGAGTGCTCGGCTTAAAAGCATTGATGCTCAAAGCTTTGGTGTTGTGCTGGTTTGTCCTGGGTCTGGTTATTCCGACAAGTAGTTGGTAGGTCATTTCAGAAAATTTGGTACTCTCGTCATCAAGCGGGATGTCATTTTTTGGATAACCAAAAGAGCGATCTTAAAAAAAAATGTAAAATTTTTAACGCGAGGTATAGGATTTTGACTTCGTATTGTGTTATGATTTTTTTAAGAGACTTCTTAAGTGAAGAAATCAAATCTATACTCGGGAGAGTATGGCGTCGGACTGAGAAGTGAATTGAATTAAATTTTAGGAGGAGTGTATAATGGAAAGCATGGAACAAGGAGCAGCTGTGGCTAAGAAAGCAACAAAGAAAAAAGCAACTAAGAAGAAGGCAACTAAAAAGGCTGCCAAGAAGGCAACTAAAAAAGTAGCTAAGAAAGCAACTAAGAAAGTAGCTAAGAAAGCAACTAAGAAAGTTGCTAAGAAAGCAACCCGTAAAAAGGCTGCTAAGAAGGCTACGAAGAAGGCCGCCAAGAAGAAGTAATTCTTCTTGGATTTCCTCTTTGGAAATCTTTGAAAATCGAGTCCCGCGTGGGTTTCCCCTACGCGGGGCTTTTTTTATCAAATTATGTATAAAATTTAGACATTTCAGCCCTATATCTATTGAAACGAATGAACAATGTTGGCATAACGAGTAGCTCGTTTCTAACAATATGCTCGTCAAAGAACTCGTTTCTAGGAGGTTCCGGTGGTTTCTGTTGTGGGAATAATTGCGGGATGCGCAATTCTGGCTCTGATCGTTGCTGCGTTTTACGCTGTGAAAGTGAACTCATTAAAGCTTACGGCGGCTGATATTGGAGCCTCCGAAGACGTTGTCATTCGTCTCCGCGAAATTTCGGATGCGATTGCCGAAGGCGCAATGGCTTTTCTTAGTCAGGAGTACAAATTCGTAGGAATATTTGCTGTAGCATTTGCAGTTGTTATTGCCTTAGCTTTGGATAATCCAGCAACCGTTGGAGTCAATGAGGGCGTATATAGCGCAGCGGCATTTATTATTGGCGCAGCAATTTCGAGCGTTTGTGCCTTCCTTGGAATGAAGATTGCAACACTGGGTAACGTACGTACGACAGTGGCGGCTCGGCGTAGCATTACGGACGCTTTCAGAGTGGCATTTCAATCTGGTGCGGTCATGGGATTCGGTCTCACTGGTTTGGCAGTCCTCGGACTTCTTTTGGTTGTGGTTGTCTTTGATAGCATGCTGGCTTCGGCTGGTATCGAAAGACATTACATTATGGAAATGGTCGCCGGATTTGGTCTTGGCGGATCTACGGTTGCTCTGTTTGGCCGTGTTGGCGGTGGTATTTATACCAAAGCAGCTGACGTTGGCGCTGACCTTGTAGGTAAAGTAGAAGCTGGAATTCCCGAAGATGATCCGCGTAATCCTGCTGTGATTGCAGATAATGTTGGCGATAATGTTGGTGACATTGCTGGTATGGGAGCTGACCTGTTTGGATCGTGCGCTGAGGCGACTTGTGCCGCCCTTGTGATTGGAGCAACCTCGGCGGCATTGTCCGGCGATTTGAATACGCTTCTTTATCCGTTACTTGTCAGTGCAATCGGTATCCCAGTTTGTCTGTTGACCGCATTTTTCGCGCGACTGAAGCCAGATGCAACCCAAGTTGAGCCAACCTTGCGCGGTCAGCTGATTATCTCAACGTTGTTGATGACCATCGCTCTTTATTTTGTGACGGGTCAAGTTCTTCCTGAGTCATTCAACATTGGCACACTTACTGTGACCAGCGACAAAGCACTTTATTCAGTCCTAGCCGGCCTCTGGTCGGGTCTTTTAATTGGCTACATGACTGAGGTCTATACATCTCACGGCTTCAAACACGTTCGTCGAGTCGCTGCCGCATCTGACAAAGGCCCAGCGATTAACATTATTTATGGCCTGTCCCTTGGGTACGAGTCGGCTGTAGTTCCCGTTATTGCGATTGCTGTGACAACCTACGCCGCCTGGACCATGGCTGGGATGTACGGTATCGCGCTGTCAGCAATTGGTATGATTTCCACGATTGCAACAGGGCTAACGATTGACGCATATGGTCCGGTTTCCGATAACGCGGGCGGTATTGCGGAGATGGCTGGACTTGGTAAAGAAATCCGTGACCGTACGGACCTTCTCGACGCAGCCGGCAATACAACGGCAGCGATTGGGAAAGGTTTTGCAATTGGTTCAGCGGTATTGACGGCTTTGGCGCTGTTTGCAGCTTTCCTAACCCGTGCAAACTTCCAGTCCCTTAACATGCTAACACCAATGGTATTTGCTGGCTTATTTGTGGGTGGCGTACTGCCATTCCTATTCACAGCTCAGACGATGCTTGCCGTAGGGCGTGCAGCGGAAGGCATGATTCACGAAGTTCGTCGTCAGTTCCGTGAAATCCCTGGCCTCTTGGAAGGCAAAGCTCGTCCTGACTATCGCAGTTGTGTGGCGATTTCGACGACATCAGCCTTAAAGGAGATGATAGCGCCCGCAATCCTTGTAATCTTCTCGCCAATTTTGGTGGGTGTCGTATTTGGTGTTGAAGCACTTGCCGGCGTTCTTGCAGGCTCCCTCATTTCTGGAGTCGTCATGGCTCTTTCTACCTCCAATTCCGGTGGCGGTTGGGACAACGCAAAGAAGTATATCGAGAAAAATGAAGGAAAAGGCACCGATAAGCATAAGGCCGCAGTGGTCGGAGACACCGTGGGAGATCCATTTAAGGATACCTCCGGCCCATCTCTAAACATCCTTATGAAGCTCATGGCAATCATAAGTCTTGTTTTTGTGCCATTCTTTGAATCTGCCCACAAATGGTTGATGGCTGCAGTGGGGCTGGCTCAGTGATAGACTAGCGACGTGTACCTTGTATGCGTCTTCCATTAAAAAGGGGATTCGTACGTTGGTACGGGTCCCTTTTTTTGGGCTGTCTGCTTGGAAGGATTTGTCATGTCGATAAGAATTTATGTCACCGGTGGAACATTCGATAAAGAGTACAACGAAATTGACGGGAAACTTTATTTCAAGGACTCTCATATCAACGAGCTCTTGCAGCTTGGACGCTGTAAAGTCCCCTACATTCAGACAACCCTCATGATGATTGATAGCCTTGAAATGGGTGATGGTGAACGTCAGACCATTTTAGATAATTGCCGGCGATGCACCGAAGATCAGATCATCATTACTCACGGGACTGACACCATGGTCGAAACAGCCAAAGTATTGGGTGCGGCAAATTTACCAAAAACTATTGTGATGACCGGGGCTATGATTCCCTTTAAATTTGGGAGTTCTGATGGTTTGTTTAACATGGGGTGTGCCCTTGGTTTTGTGCAGTCCCTTTCCAAAGGTGTCTACGTTGTGATGAATGGTCGCGTATTTACTTGGGACAACGTTAGAAAGAATCGTAAGATTGGGGAATTTGAAGAACTTTCCCAGTGATTATGGTCATCTCCATGTCTTGGCTGAGTCTATGATTCTTTTAAATGTCAGCCAGGTTGGATGGGCATGCTGTTCAAAAGATTGCGATACTATGACCGTAATTTATCGGTGATAAAGTCCTAGGGGTCAAATTTGAAAGTCTGCCGTTCCTTTGCCAACTTCCGAGCCATTTAAAATGACTGAATAATGGATGGGCGAAACTTTGTAGACCATGGCACTGACGCCACAAAACTTTGTCAGACTTTGATGCACGGCGTCATTTAGTACTTCAGCAGAAAGATTTTTACCGGTGGCTTCAAAGGTCACATGTATTGCAATAAAAACCCGAGGGTGGTCTTTACGGGGCTCAGCATCTCCTCGGATAACAAGGCTGTAAGCATCATCCATCTTGTTTTTCTTAAGAATGGCAGCGACGTCCATACCCGAGCATCCAATGATGGATGCCAGCATCATCTCTTTTGGTGAGGGGCCCAGATTGTCACCGCCCGCGGCAACCTGCGTATCCATCATAAATTTATGATTACGAATGCTCGTTTCAAATGCAGATTTACCAGTGAATTTGATTTCGGCTTTCATTAAAGTTCCTTTATGGTCTCGCCGCTAACTTCGAACATGAATACCGGCCAGCTACTTTCGCGCTGCACATCAAAAGCAAGTTCAGTTTTTGGAAAATAGCTGTCCCAGCTATTGCGCGTTGACTGTAGACGCTTGGCAATCTGATGTCTGTTAACACCAAAACGCGCAGCCTGGACCCCAAGGGTTGCTAGTCTGTGGCCAATAATTTGATAATCAATCCGACTTGCTGCCTGTGCTGTTGTGAAATACTCGCTGTCAGTGATTGGTGTCTCGATGCGGTCCGGAAGGTTTTGATAGCTTCCGATAAAGTCCACAAAAATTGCGCCCTGGAGTAAGTCATCTCGAGGAACCACCAGCGCAGGTGAGCGCCACTGTTGGTTGCCAGCAAATAAAGTGGGTGTCGAGGGTAATGATGTTCCGATTATATTGACGATATGTCGAACCATCCTAAAGTTATCAAGAATTAAAACTGCCGGACGGCCAGAGGCGGAGCCAATTCTTCCAAGCTGGGATTTGACCGCCGACAAAATGGATTCGGGCTTATCGGGATTATATGTCCGCTCAGAATAATTGATTCGATCATTACTTAAGCCGCGCATGAGATGAAAAAGTTCAAGATTTGCATTTTGGGGATAGAATACAAACGCGTCCTTCACCCCTTGAGTCTTGAAGGTATCCACAAGCCTGTTGGCAAGACGTTTCAGCGGTGGATAGACGCGCATGGATTGAATCGTTTTACCAAGCGGTGCGTTAGCGCTGACCAATAGCACCGGTGTCTGTGTCTGGTCTGCCATCTGGGATAATGCACTGGCGTGTTCCGGTGAAAGCCCGCCCACGATCATTGCGACCCTATCCATGTGAATGAGCTGAGCTGCAGCTTTTAGAGCGTCGTCACGATTACGCTCAACACGGCGAACAAGTACCGCGTTGTCAGGATTGTACCCCTCTCGTCTGAACTCACTGCGAACCTGATCAAGAATCGTTTGCAGTGCCGCTTCACTGCCTCCGGCAGGTGGAAGGATAAACGCGATACGACGGGTCTTGGCTGAAAAGATATCTTCAAATACGCTTAGTATTTCTCCGCGCTTTTTGAATGAGCGACAATCCCTAATTCTAAAACCTGCAATCAATGCGGGCCACTTCATAAGTTTACGTTGCTCCACTGTGAGCGGAGCAAGCGATGCTTCGAGAGACGGCGTTATTTTGGCAACCGCGGCTTCACAGTGTTCAATAGATCTGTAATGCCGAGGAGTTAGATCTATTGCCTCGATCGATCCGGAGCTATTGATAATTTCAATACTAGAAGTCGTTCCGATGATCGCACATCCCGTTGCCCCGACGGCAATGGCTAACCAAAGCATTGTCGCAAATAGTCCTTTTTTAGTTGCCAAGCTTTAACTCCCGGTAACTGCCATTATCTTGCTTCAGAGCTCGGATATCTTCAGCCGCCTGTGATTTCCGCGGTAGTCGACCCTTTGGGAAAAGAGCTACCACGCCGATGTCAGCTGGAACTCCATAATCAAGGTCGATGGATACTGCAGTTAGGTTTTCCGGAACTGGCCATGGATCGGTGGGAAGGCCATTGGCAACTAATGTTTCCATGAACTGTCTCCAGATCGGCAGTGCCAAAGCAGAACCGCTTGCAGCGTCCCCAAGTGAAGAGTTTCCATCACCACCAACCCAAGTAGTCGCTACAATTGTGCGTGTAAACCCAGCGAACCAATTGTCACGTGAATCGTCCGACGTGCCCGTTTTACCTGCGGCATAGCTGCCCATTCCGGCCACGGCAGCGCCTGTTCCACTTGTCAGCACAGCCTGTAATCCAGAACGCATAAGGGAAGCGATCTCAGGTGCGAGAGCTTGAATGGGAGGATTTGATTCTGATTTGTACTCGTAAAGCACTTGCCCCTGGCGGTCTTCAATTTTCAATACTGCATAGGATTCAAGGCGCGTTCCGTCATTAGCCAGGGTTCTATATATGGCATCCACGTCGAGCATCGTTGAGCTAAATCCTCCGATGGCGACACCAGTTTCTGGTGGCATCTCGGATTTGACGCCCATGGATTGAGCCCTTTCAATGACATTTTTGATCCCATATTTTTGTGCAAGACTGACTACCGGCGTGTTCATCGATTTGGCAAGGGCTTTGAGCAGAGTGACTTCCGTCATGTCATCCCCCTTGTGATTCTTTGGTCTGAATCCTCGCACGTCGATCGGACTCACAAACACAAGATCGGCCCAGGTCATTCCTTTTTCGAGTGCCAAAGTGAATACCACTGGCTTAAACGCTGAGCCGGGGGAGCGCCTCGCTGCGATGGTGCGGTTAAACTGTGATTCACGGAAGTTGCGTCCACCAACCATAGCAACAATGGCCCCTGTTTTAGGGTCAGAGGCAAGCAAAGCGGATTCAACGCGTTCAGGTTGCTTGCGTTTAGGATTCTTGTTTATCTGCTCCTGGAGTCCGAGTAGAGGGGCTGTGTTGTCAGCAACGGCACGGTTGGCAGCTTCCTGAAATGCCTTATCCAGAGTTGTTGTGATTTTATAGCCCTTATCGTTCAGCATGAGCTCGTCATCGCCGAGAAGTCTTTCTACCTCTGTCCTGATCCATGAAACAAAGTGCGGTGCGACAGTCTCATTAACTGGAGTCCAAGGCTTAAACTCTAGTGACTGTTTTCTGGCGGCTGCAACATCTCCCGACAGTCCAAGTTTTGATGCTTCGAGCGCGTCGAGAACAATTCTTTGTCGTTTTATGGCAGCAGATGGGTTTTTGTGTGGGTCATAGAGGCTTGGGGCCTGAAAAAGGCCAGCCAGCAAGGCGCATTCTGCCAGTGTCAATTGTTCAACAGGTTTTCCGAAGTAGACACGAGATGCTGCCCCTACTCCGTAAGCGCCGTGACCCATGTACATGGTATTGAGGTAGAGCTCGAGAATCCGCTCTTTGGATAGATTTTTTTCAACGTAGTAGGAGAGAATGATTTCCCTAAGTTTTCTGGAAACCTTCTTTTCGCGGGTCAGCAGGTAGTTTTTCACTAGCTGCATTGTGATGGTCGAGCCGCCTTGTTTCATCCGGCCAGACGTAGCGACGCTCAAAAAGGCTCGACCGATAGATTTCCAGTTGACGCCCTCGTGTTCAAAAAATTTGCGATCTTCAATAGCAAGGAGCGAGTTGACCATGGCTTTTGGAATTTTATCCAGCGGGGCATGAATATGATAAAAACTATAGTATTCACCGATTTTGTTTCCGGATCGGTCAAAAACAACGGAGTTGTCTGGAATAATGGCAGCCGTCAGCTTTGCGATCTGCTCCTGTTCGCTTTCGAATACGCCCTCAGACCATAGGTACCCTGCTGCAGCGAGGATCCCTGCAAGAGAAAGGCCTAAAATAATTGTAAAAAAGCCGGCCCGTGTGCGGCGGATTGGAGACGTCATTGTTCCTCTCAATTCAAAGGTCGGCACTATAACATCTAAGCCCTCGATTAAAAAGAACAAATTTGATAGGCATGATGTCTTTCCTGTGTTTATATAGAGAGACGGTGAAGATCAATTTAACCAGGGGTTCCAGTGGGAAATCTAGTTCTAGCATTCACTTTGATTTTTTTTGCTCAAGGTGCTGTTTTTGCGGACATTCCTGGTACAGCTCGTTCCAATGAGCGAGATGTTTTAAGGGTTGATTTGGGCGTTGGACTTTCATCTCCCGCCCCGGGTATGAGTGCTGGGGTGAGTGTTCTTAGGACGTTCAAACCCGCGCATGCCTTTGGTTTGGCTCTAAGCGTTTCTCACCATAGTCCGACTCAGCATTATGCCAAGGTCAACACGCAGGCTTACGACTTTGTCTGGGAGTATTCACAGGCCTTGTTTGAAGGTTTTCATGCTTTGCGCCTGCGCGGAGGGTTAGGTGCCTCTAATTCCTATGTAGCAAAGTACTCAGAAGCTTTGGGGCACAAGGATGACGAACAGGGACATCACGTTTGGCTTGGTCATGTCATAGCATCGGTGGCATTTGACGCTCCGCAGGCTGACCTGATGTGGATAAGGTACGGCATTTGGGTGCAGCGCTCCCTTTCAAAAGACTTTCCATTTCAGGCTGGTATCTTTGTGGGATGGGTCTTTGGGGGGCAATGGATTGGAATTGGGGACTAGGGTTAAATCCTTCTTAGTCTTTCTGTAAATCCTGCTCGCGACTGTGCATGAATTTGGTATGATGATGTTGAATAAATTTTGCAGAGTTTTGTATATTTAGAGGGGGTCTTATGCGCGTTCTAACTTTCTTAAAGTCCGCGTTGGCGACATTGATCGTTTCTTCAATCATGACAGTCGGGGCCAGTGCCGCCGATGATAAAGAATTACGTGCCAAGTTCACAACATCCGAAGGGACATTTGAAGCTAAGCTCTTCTACAATGAAGTGCCTGTGACTGTTTCCAACTTCGTGGAGCTTTCGCGTAAGGGTTACTACAACGGACTAATCTTTCACCGCGTCATTCCTAACTTTATGATTCAGGGTGGTGATCCCAAGGGAAATGGAACCGGCGGCCCGGGTTACACCTTTGCCGACGAATTTCATCCGTCTTTGAAGCATTCAAAGCCGGGGATTCTATCTATGGCTAACAGCGGGCCTGGAACCAACGGTAGTCAATTCTTCGTTACGGTTGCGCCAACTGCACATCTAGACAATCGCCACTCGGTTTTTGGTGAAGTCGTCTCTGGCTATGACGTTGTAAAGAAAATTTCTGAAGTTAAAGCGACCAATGACAAGCCAGGCAAAGATGTAAAAATTGAAAAAGTTGAAATAATCGGTGACTGGTTCAAGCCCGTTGACTTTAAAAAGACAAGAGAACTCTCTCAGGACGACATTAAAACAATCTCAAAGAAGCCCGTGGAGTCACTTTTGGTGAAAATTGGTGAATCTCAGGGATTTGGCAAAATGGCTGGCGCTACATTTAGTGATGGTGTTGCGCGAGGTGATCAGATGCAGGTGCGTTACACCGTAAACTATGCCAAATCCAAAGGTGCTCAGTTCATTGGCCTGTTTTCGGTCAAGGATGCCAAGTCCATAGAGATTCAGCAGTTCCAGTTTGCACGTGGTCAAGGACAATAACTTTTGTCTGCTGAAGATCGATCAAACCAGGCGTCAACCGTAACCGCAAGTTCTTCCATGGCTAAAACTGACGATACCAGTTTGAAGCATCTACTCGATGCGGATCGTGCGGTACACGGTAGTTGGCGCAAGCGATTTTTTATTTTTTTGGCTATATCTCTCGTATTTTTGGCGTGGTTTGTGCCATTTATACCAGCTCTCTATCTTGGCACGATCACCGTGAAGAGATTAGATGCCAAGGGCAAGTTGATTGATAGTGAAGTGGGCCCATCAACGCCGCAATGGATTTCGATAAATAAAGTTTCAAGGCATATCATCAACGCCGTCAGTGTTGCTGA
>CAMDGW010000035.1 GCA_945897695.1 Pseudobacteriovorax antillogorgiicola
GTGGTTTGCCGATATCTCCTGAAGGAGGACTCGGATGTACCGCTATCCGGCGCAGGTTAGAGTGATGTTGACAGCTACGCTCGTGGGCTTAGTTGTAGGCATGTCCGCCTGCGGCAAAGCTAAACAACGCGTTGATATTCAAGATGCAAGCTCTGTGAGTAGTACGGATACTCTAACTGTAAATGATCCGAATTGTAAAAAATCAGCTTGCCCGAAGGTTGATTTTTCTATTGTTAATGGCAGCGGGAAAGATCTTACGACTGAATCATTTTCTGGATCCATGGGGGTTCCCGTAGATTGGAAGCTGCGAGTAAAATCCGATGCCACGCCGGGTCGAGTGCGTATTGTTATTTTGCAAGCACCGCTATGGTTGAAATCAAAACCAGCAGATATTCCTGGTGGAGTCGATATCGTTGAGGCTCCAGACGAAGTCGCAACAAATGCATCTTTTGTCGTCCTGGGCAGGGATATAAGCCGCTGCAAGGCGCTAGAAAAAGTTACAAAATCTTGTACCGATACCAAAACGTCATATAAAGAGTATGACACGCTATTTAATATCAGGTTTTCCATCACCGGAAATTAAGTTACTCTCAGGCCCTGTTGCTGAGGAGTTTTTAATCATGTCCGTGCATGTAGCGCGTGCGACAATACACTGTGCTGGCGAGATCTGGACGCCATACCGCAATGGGGCATCAGTCCGCCTCAGCACCTACAAGTCAGCTGCGATGTTGGTGGACGATCATGGTGTCATTTCAGAAATTGGCGAGTCTGCCGAAATTTTCAAAAAACACCCCTCTGCAAAACGTATTGATCACGGATCGGCAATTATCATTCCTGGTTTTGTCGATGGTCATCTGCATTGCCCACAACTAGATGTCATCGGCTCCGGTGGTTACCGTTTGCTTGATTGGCTTGATCAATATGTGTTCCCTGCCGAGGCAGCATTTAAGGATGCCGACGTAGCTAGGCGCGGTGCTAGGCGATTGACAAGGGAATTGGTTCGGCATGGGATAACCACGGCTGCAGCCTTCTCCAGTGTTCATGCTCATGCTGCCGACTTGCTATTCGATAGTTTTGATCGATCCGGTTTGCGCCTGGTTGCGGGAAAAACCTCAATGGATATTGGTGCTCCAAAGGATGTACTGGAGCCGGTAGCTCAGGATATTGAATCGCAAGAAAATTTGATTGCGAAGTGGCATGGAAGAGACGGTCGATTATTTTACGCGATTACTCCCAGGTTTGCGTTGAGTTGTTCCCCTGCCATGATGAAAGCACTGCAGGCACTGCGGGAAAAACATGGATCTTGTTACGTACAGACTCACATCAGCGAGAATATCAATGAGGTGAATGATGTATTGGCGGTATGGAAGGGTTTTCGTGATTACCTGGCAGTTTACGAGGATCATGGATTACTTGGAAGCAAAACGCTGTTAGCCCACGGCATTTATTTGACAGAGTCTGAACTGACACGAGTTGCGGCAAGTGGAACATCGATTGTTCATTGCCCAACGTCCAATACATTTCTCGGCAGTGGTCTGTTTAACTTGAATCGTGCGACGACAGCTGGTGCCAAGGTGTGCCTTGCATCCGATATTGGTGCAGGGACGGGGCTATCTCCTTGGCAGACAATGCTGGAATGTTACAAGGTCCAGGCGCTGCAGGGGGCTTCTGTCTCGGCTGATGAGCTTCTTTATCGTGCGACTCTCGCCGGAGCAGAGGCTTTGAGTCTAGATGTAAAAACAGGAAGCTTGGAAGTCGGCAAGTACGCTGACTTTGTGGTCGTACGTCCCGACAAAAACGAGTTGTTGGGAGAGCGACTTGCTGTGACAAAATCTTCCTCGGAGCGTCTTTTTGCCTGTATTGCCTACGGCGATGACCGAATTGTTGACAGTGTTTATGTTGCGGGCAAACGCTTAAATGATTCTGTTGCTTGGAACGATTTAGCCTGAATTGAGAGAGATTTTTTACCTCGATCAGAAAAGGCATGTGACCTTGGCGCTCTAGTCTGCGATGTGCTAACATCAGGAGGCTTTTTATAGAGGGAGCACACGCATGAAAATTGAAATAGGAATTTCCGAACCAAATCGGAAGAAAATTGCACAAGGACTGGCTAAACTTTTGGCTGACAGCTACATCCTTTATCTTAAGACTCATAATTTTCATTGGAATGTTGAAGGGCCCATGTTTAACACCCTTCACGTCATGTTCATGGATCAATACACTGAACTATGGAATGCCCTTGATTTGATTGCGGAGAGAATTCGCGCCCTGGGAAGTTATGCTCCAGGGTCATACAAACAATACTCCCAGCTATCATCCATACCTGAGTCTGAGGGTCAGGTTTCCGCTAAGGAGATGATTAAGCAGCTTCTTCAGGGTCATGAGGCGGTTGCCAAGACTGCTCGAACAGTGCTTCCGCTGGCCGAAGCTGGTAGTGATGAGGCTACGAATGACTTGCTTGTTCAGCGTCTCAATATTCACGAAAAGACAGCGTGGATGCTTCGCTCCATGCTGGCAAAAGACTGATTACGTTTCATTTTACATTCAATGCTTAATAACTTGGGCTCCGGGATCGCGGAGCTCAAGTATTTTTAGTAGGACCATGGCCATAGTAATCATAAAAGCAGGGATCCAGTAGGCAGTTGCAAATCCAGAGAGGTCGGCCAGTGCACCGATGGCGATGTTCATGATGCTCAGAGAAGCCTGCATTCCTGCGAGCATCCAGATAACCATGCTACGGTCTCGTTCTGGGAAGCGAAGCCCGACCCAGGTGACATAGAGCGGAAAAAATGGACCGAAAATTCCAGTTAAAGGAAGTAACCATAACCAACCAGTCAAACGGGCAGTGATAAAACAAGCAAGGGAACCGGCTAAACTCACCCAGATTAATAAGCGATGATAGCGAGGTCTTGCCCAAAGTCCACAGGCCACTCGGGTTATGAGCATGGCACCAAAAAACATGGACGTATATAACGAGGCGTCCTTGATGCTTATCCCATAACTTTGAACGAGAAAAGCTGGCATCCAGGTCGAGGTGAGAACTTCCCCGAGGACATACGCTATCAGTACACAAATGGTAAGGACGTGGATCCGTCCGAGAGTCATGGGTTGAGCTTTTTCACGCCGAGATGCAAGACTTTCAGTGGGAGGACCTTTAAAAAAAATCAAGGTAGCAAGTGCTGCTGCAAACGGAGCAGCAGCTGCAAAAAGATACTTCCAGTTCTCTGGCTGAACCAGAACAATACCCGCGATCAAAGGTGCAAAAAAAGAGCTAAGACCATAGAGAGAATGCAGTGCCGACATCATCTGACCGCGTCTGGAGGCATCAAAGCTAGATTGTACAAACAGATTACTCAGGGAGCCCATAGTGGAGATGCAGCCACCAATTAGCGCTCCCCATAAAAATAGTGAAAACGGTGTGTCCACATAGATAGTCGCCGCGCAGGTTGCGACTGTATAAAGCAAGACGCTGATACCAACTTGACGAAGTGACCAACGATTAAGTAGTGGCATCAGTAGCCAGGTGGTAACCATGGCCACGAGATTACCAAGGGATACGATCATGGCTGCCGCACCATAATCTAGCTGCATATATTTGGTGATAACGGGCAGCAATGGGCCGCGCATATTGTCGATCCATGATCCAAGGCTCAATAGCCCGGCTCCACAAATAAAAATCGACCAGCGCATGGATTAATGCTCTCTTAAAAAGCAGTTGTTATGATTCTAAGTTCCGACAATGACATGAGAAATTATTATCCGCAATGAGTTTACCTTCCTTGACACTGCCCAGCGGCAAGCGTAAGTTTGTCAGCTATGCAGTTTGATCTTTTTCATAGCATTGGCCGCATTGACAGCCTAAAACCTGTGCCGGAAGACCGGGCAGTTTTTCGTGCTTTTTTGGAGCAATGTCGTCTCGGTGAAGATTTGGGCTATCCAACAATGTGGGTAGCAGAATCGCATTTTTCAAGTGAAGTTCAAAAAACAAATGCTCGCCCGGTGATTCCAAACTATCAGGGCGAGGTTGGACTTAATGCTGATTCTTGCCAGCTGGCTCAGTTGGTCTTCTCTCAAACAAAGAAAATTGGATACGGGACTGCGATTCACAATATCGTGGGTGGTAATGGTGGCCCCATTGCCTCGGCCGACCGGATTCGGAGCCTAGCGTTTTATAATTCATTGAATTCAGAGCCTCGTAAACTTCACATCGGAGTTGCCGCTGGTCGATTTCCATACATCAATGCGCCTTTTGGTATTGTACCGCGCAATGATGTTGAGCAGATGCTTTGGCCCCAATACCAGCGTTTGATATTTATCGAAGCACTAGAAATTTTTCTTCGTTTAATCCGCGGTGAATCGCTGTCGTCAGCGGATGTCAAATCTTGGATGATTGATCGATCGTTTTTCAAATCCGATGACGAATTTCTCTCCGCTATGAAGAAGGTCGGCGGTTCAGAAGGCGGAGTTATCTATGCTCCTAGATGGAGCTTCGAAAAGTTAAAATTGATTCCAAACCTTGACGAACAGGAATTTAAAGGCTGGATGAACTTTGTTTTGGGCTCCCACGACCCATTGGCCCGTGATCATGGCCTTAAATTCGCAGACCTGGATGTCTTTAACTTATCTTTCACCCCACCGAATGAGTTGGCCAAGGTTCATGATGAAATGTTTATTCGCTACCGTGAACTCGGCCGACAATGGCATCGTTCACGGCTTCCGCGAACAGTTCTGGTGTTTATTGATAAGTCAGCCAAAGCTGCTCAGGATATGGCTTCGCGGTGTTTTGATACTTACATAGAGGCAATGCGTGGCACTGTTGTTTTGCCGCCAAAAGAAGAGCTGATGAAGCGAGCCCTTATCGGCGATCCTTCCATGGTTCGTGACCAACTCCATCCAGATGACCCGAGGGCTTTCCATATTGATGATCGACTGATGCTTTGGTTTGAATTCAATCAGATTGATCACGAAGGAATCAATAATCAGATGCGCCTTTTTGCGGAGGACGTCATGCCTTACGTCGCATCAAACTGATGGTGGATCTCATCAGCGCAAAGCCTATATTCGCTTTCACTCGCAAAGATATCACAGAAGTGGTTGTCCACGGTATTGTTTCCCTGAAGCATCAGGGGTTACCCTTAACTGGAGACGATGCATCAACCGTAATCGTGACACGATCACTATTGAAACCCTGGCAGGCTCTTGCAACCGGTGGATTTAAACGCTCAAAGTCGTTTTGGGCTATGAGTATTGCATCGCACAGTGGTCTTTCATCCCATATTGATCAGCTAAAAGAGCTAATGCAAGAAACCGGCGCATCAGAGTCTGACCTTGTTTGTCCGAGGACTCTACCGCTGGATGCTAGTGTTTCAGTGACTATGAGGCAGTCGGGGCAGCCAGCATCCCGTTTGCATCACCCATGCGCAGGCAAGCATCTCTTGATGCTTGCTGCAGCACAGAAAGAAGACAAACCGGTCGAAAACTACTGGCACGAGGACCATCCGGTACAAAAGAGAATTCAGTCGCTCGTGGGGCGTGAGGCGAGTGAAAAGCTAACATGGGTGACCGACAGCTGTGGCCTTCCAGTCGCGGCAATGCCGGTACGCGCAATTATGAATATGTATGAGCGGTTTGCTATGGACTCAACTGAAGCAGCCATGGACTTAAAAGCTCTATGGCTTGAGCATCCTCGTTTGATTGGCGGTTCAAGGCGCCTCGACTCTGATATTGTCGAGATGGGCGCAAAAAAATTGCTCGCAAAAGAGGGGGCCGATGGCCTTCTCGCTGTTCAATCATTGCCCGCTCCGGGCGAAACTGTCTGCGGCTGTTTTGTTAAAATTGCCTCAGGCTATAATGCAGCCCATTTGGGGATCGCTTTGTGGTGTCTACTTTCATCGCGAGATGATCTGAATGCTCCGCTAGTGGCGCTCAGGGATTATCTAAGAAGTCGTTTGGAAGAGTGGGTACCAAAAGATCAGAAGCTTCAAATCCTTTATAGGCCATCCCAATGAGCATCACCCGCAAAGAGTTTGTGGTGAAGCCTGCCGAATCAGAAATGAGGATAGACCTATTTCTTTCGGCAGCCCTGCCTGATCTCTCGCGTCGCAAGGTGCGACAGATTTTAGATGTTGGCGGCTGTTACGTGAATAACAAACGGATGCATATTGCTTCGCGTAAAGTTCATTCTGGCGATAAAGTCCGCGTTGAATTCAGTCTCGAGGGTCTAAAAAAATCGAGGCAGAAGACATTTGCTTTTTCGGATGCTGATATTCTTTATGATGATCACCAGGTAATCGCAATAAATAAGCCCCCAGGACTTCCTAGCCAGGCAACTCGTGATCAGGACGTTATGCATGCAGAAGTTTGCCTCCGCGAATGGCTTAAGCTCAAAAACCGTGGCCAGGAAAAACTGATACTTTTGCACCGATTGGATAAGGAAACGTCTGGCGTTTTATTGTTTGCGACGAATGCCAATACGGCCACATGGATCACGGATCAATTCCGTCAGCGTAGCTTGAGTAAGACATACTGGGCTCTTTGTCGCGGTTTACCAAAATTTCAAAAGTTTGAACAAGAGTGCTATTTATCAGAAATTGATAAAAAGACAGGAATGGTGCGTCCCGTTCAAAGTGGGGGCAAACCAAGTAAAACACTTTTTGAAACAAGAAAAATTGACGCTGCAACCGGGGTTGTGTGGATAGTCTGCCATCCAGAAACAGGAAGAAGTCATCAAATTAGAGTTCACCTTGAAATGATGGGATTGCCGATCATTGGAGATAAGCGCTACGGGCAGCACATTCGCGACAAAGTGCGCGATGATATAGCCTCTTTAGCGAGTCAGCACCATATGCTCCATGCCAGATCTCTTCAGTTTTCACCCGCGCCAAACGTTCAGGACGTGACTGTACAGGCTAATCCGCCTGAGGCGTTTACATCGATTCTTAAACACATTGAATCTTTGGCTTGAATTTGGATTGACGAATCCCGTTGATCAAATCGGTGGCAGCAAGATACTATTTGTCTAGGTTTGCTTGCTTTTTGACTAAATCACCACACTGTAAATCGTACAAGATTTGTGAACAGGAGTGCTTTATGAGAGTTTGTTTGGCGATGTTTTTTGGTTCATTTTTTCTTTTCTTCTCCGCGGCGTCTTCACTGGTGGCCAAAGAGCCAGCAAGCAAAAAATCAAGTGAGATCCCTGAACGACGGGAGTTCCCTGTCAATCAGAAGGTTCCTGCATGCGACGATTTTTATGAATATGCTTGTTCGGAGGCTATTAACGCATTTCAATTGCGTCCTGATCGCTCTAAACATGTTTTTTCGTTTAGTGATTCTAGCGAGAGATTGCTGACTCAAAAAAAGAAGTACCTTGCCCAGCTTCTTAGGGACAAATTTAAGGTTGAAGGCCGCACCAAAGATCTTCAGGACAATTTTAAAGCCTGTATGGATGTAAAAGGGAGTGCCAAGGATGAAAGATCGCTTGTTGCACGAACACTTCAGGCAATCGAAGCCCAAAAATCTACGAGTGACTTTTCAAAATGGGCTGGCTCGCGCCTTGCTAGCGGTGAATATAGCGGATTTGAGATATTTTCTATCGCTAACCAGGATGACCCTGCTTTCGAAGATTCAGTCATTCTACCAAGTATGAAGACTCTTCCGGAAAGATCGTACTACGATAAAAAAGATGTGGTCGATGATCTTGATCAGGTGATGCGTGTTTTCTTCACGGCTATCAAGCTTTCTGATCCTGGTAAGCGGGCCGCCCGCGTCATCGCTTTTGAAAAGCAATTTGCTCAATCCTATCCCCTACCAGCAGAAATGCGGGAGCTTTTTAGTAGTAGACACTTTATCGAGAAAAAAGAGTTTGCTGCGAGGAATCCTAATCTGGCGATGGGATCTGCGCTGGACCGGATTCCTGAAAAAGTTCTACTTCGTGATATCGCCCCTGATAATTTTGCTTGGGTCAATCAGCAGTTTGCCAGTGGTGACATAGAGACGCTTAAAGATGTATATCGATGGCACGCACTAGTCGCGGTCATGGATGATGCTTATCCATCCTTTTATAAGAAGTTTTTTGATTTTAGACAAAAACATCTCGGCGGACCGGATAAGCGTCCGGCTCGTGACGAACGTTGTACGATGGATACAATTGAGCAGTTTGGCAAAGAACTGGATGCCAATCTCATTGACCAGCTTTTCCCTGACTTTCCAACGACAAAATTCATAGCTTTCGCGGAGAAAGTTCGAGCAGAAATTGTAAGAGGACTCGAGCAAAATAAATGGCTTGGCGAATCAAGTCGAAAATCTGCAATTGAGAAAGTTAAGACTGCAAAACTACAACTAGTTAAACCCCAAACCGAAGATGAGTGGGACTTTAACCCGAGGGAAAAATACTCTCCATCAGCTCGATACTCAAACTTTATAGCATTGGAAAAAGCTCTTAGTGATAGAATGTTTGAGCGCCTCGGCAAACCCCGCAATCGTGACCGTTGGAGTATGTCGCCGCTTACAGTTAATGCGTATTATTCTGCGTCCGACAATAAATTTGTCATGCCGATGGGGATTTTACAGTATCCGTTCTACGATAAAAATGGGCCTGACCACGTAAATTTTGGCGCCGTGGGAGCAGTGATTGGTCACGAGTTAGGGCACGGAATTGACGATAAGGGATCCAAATACGATAAAGACGGACGCTTGCGGCAGTGGATGTCTGATGAAGACCTTAAGACATTTCAAAAATTGACGGGTGGATTAGTCACTCAATTCGATGCAATCGGCCATAACGGAAAACTAACCCTTGGCGAGAATATTGGTGATTTGGTAGGGGTGACCTTCGGATATCGCTCAGCATTTGCTGGCTCCAACGCCTCTCAGATGAATCCAACAGCAGCAGCCAAGCAGGAATTTTTCATCCAATACGCGAGACTTTGGTGTGGAGTGGTTCGTCCTAAATTGGCGGAACTTTTACTCAAAACAGATCCACATTCGGCTATGAAGGCCCGAGTCAATGAGCAGGTGAAGCATCAGGCCGGTTTCCAGGAGGCTTTTAGCTGCAAGGAAGGCGATAAGATGGTGCTAAAGCCAGAGCAGCGAATTTCGGTCTGGTAAATTCGATCACCGCAAAGAGCGACAACGTTCTGATCGGTGATTTAATTCTTCAATTGTTTATCTTCTTGGTTTTTGGGAAATCCATAAAAATTATCACTTTGAACCATTAAATGCCTGGTTAGCAATTCAGAGGAGACTTTACCACTCTAGCCATCTGATCCAGAAAATTGAAGGGCTGGCCTTTCATGCCGATATCCATGGCAAATAGTTATTTTTGCTGGATGAAATTTGCCATGTCTGACTCGCACTCAAATCGGAAACAAGCCGGGGTCTATATCAATGCCTCTGATATTGACGTAACTGATGCTGCTCTCGATCCAGGGCTCAGCAAAGTGTGGACAGACGAAGCAACAGGCGAGATCGTTGTTTCGGTTGAACGCATTCTTTTTGATAGCCTTTTGGATATTTCCGCACGGTATCTTGAACCCCATGGATATTCTTTAAATCTCGAAAATCTTTTAGCCACTATTGACAGTATGAGAATGGGTGTTTTTGCTAACACCACATCAAAGGCTGGTTCAGATGGCCGCTCTATCGCAAAAAAACTTATTCCCGGTCTTTACATGCATCTTCCTCGGTCCAAGACGGTCGGCCCGCTCCTAACCAGATTTTACGACGAGATTGGTCGCTATGAGCGGGAGCTGGCCAGACTTCAGGATGTCGAGGCTAAAACCAGAAAGCTTGCTGATGCAGCTGTTAAAGATGACTCAGGTCGCCAAACAATTGAAGCTCTTCGTGGTGAAAACCAGGGCCTTCGCGATGAGCTCACGCGGCTTTCAAAGCGCTTATCTATGGCTGAAGACGCGATGCGTGCTGTCCCGGTTTCCTCGCCAGAAGGTCATATGCCAACCGGTGTGAGAGCCAGTGTTGTTCGTGCGGTCCGCGTGTCTGAGGGTGTGGCTTTACTTAAGTCTGGTGATCAGCAATTTACGACACAACTACGAAAAGTTGGTGGTATCCCAGCCGTAAGTGCCAGAGCTCTCACCTATCATGAAAGCGGCGTACTGAAGTCAGTACTGGTATTCGATCCAGCACCTGCTCCCTTTGAAAGTCGTTTAGCCGAGGTTATGGCTACTGAGGGTCGCAAGATTAAGCTGCGCTATTCAGACCGTCGCGAAGGGCTTTTAACTCTCGCTGCGGATCAGGAGGTCCCAGCTATTGGAGCGAAAATGATGGCGAAGCTGGCCCATGGGTTTCTTGTGGATATCGTTTCCATTGGAGTTGCAGATGACCGTGTGATTTCTGATTTGATTTATGATGAGCAAACCAAGCGCCAGATTGACGAGCAGTTTGCAGGAGGTCGAGATGATTGAGGGCTTAAAAGAACGTAAATACGTTCAAACCACCAAAAAGCGGACAGCGCCCATTAGTTTACTCGCTGCTTTGGTCGTATTTGGCCTGGTGGTGATAGCCAGCATTGGGGTGGGAAAAGGTAAGTCCTTGGTTGATCTACGGGGGCTTATGATTGTAGTGGGCGGCAGTCTCGCTAGTTTGATCTTCCAGTTTGATCTGATGGTACTGTTCAAAACGGCAGTCATGGTTGGTAAATCCTTTGCCGGAACACCAGATCGCCATATTCAGAATGTGATGCGCGAGATTGATAAGGCCATAATTGAAGGACAGTCTTTGACCCAAATTAGACGAGCCGATGAGATGACTGGTGAGATCCTATCAGACGTCATTTATATGTATCACAGAGGTCTGACATTTGATGAGATTGATGCGTTTGTCACAGGGCGCGTGCAGGATGAATATTTTGAACGTGAAATGGCGACAGCTTTGCTTCAAAAAGCGTCGATTGTTGCCCCTTCATTTGGTCTGTTTGGCACGGTCATCGGTCTAGTGCAGGTTATGCAGTCCATGTCATCTCCTGGTCACTTGGGACCCGCCATGTCCCTGGCACTGATGACAACAGCGTATGGTGCCGGACTAGCCAGTCTTCTATTTACTCCGCTTGCTGGGCGTCTAGAGCATCATAACCAAGTCTACCTTGAGTGTCACAAACAGCTTCTGACGAAGATTGGGATATTGATTAAGCGTGACGATCACAGCGTCGAAACAATTCGTGAGGTGGTAGCGGCGTGAGATTACGTGACCTAGAAAATGCGCAGGTTAGGAGCAAAGAGTCTCCTGTAAATGCGTTTTACTTGAGTCTAAGTGACCTCATGACGCTTCTTTGTGTTTTTTTTGCAGTCCTTGTGGGTATGAGTCGTGTTGACGTTGGCTCCTTTGAAAAAATGAAGACCTCAGTCACTGGAGATTCTAAGGGAACTCTGGTTGAGCTTGAAAAAGATCTTAAATCGATTGCCCAGGGGCAAAAAGGTGTGTCTGTGCGCTTGGGGCAAGATGGTGTCCACTTGGACTTTGAAAGTGCGGCACTGTTTGACACGGGTTCTGCGATGCTTCGTTCTCGCAGTCTTGACGCGGCTGCGCCGCTGCTGAAACGTATTTTATCGACGAAATACAGCTTAGATATCGAGGGGCATACTGATGACGTACCTTTGTACCGCAAAGATAAGGTCAAAGATGGAGAGGAGATTGAGACCAACTGGACACTAAGTGGACGTCGCGCTAGCAGCGTCGTCAACTGGCTCATTGGCTTTGGGTTCAGCGAGGCAAGACTTCGTATTGTTGGCTATGCAGCAACGAGGCCAAAAGTGGATGTCGGGGAGTTGTCTGGAGTGAAATTAGAAGGTGCGCGGTCAGATAATCGCCGGGTTTCGATCCTGGTTCGATAGGAGATAGTGGAATGGGTGCTGAGCGATTACAGAGGTTAGAATCACTGGATGCCGGGCTCACATTGAATGTGGGTCGGGGATATAAGTTTTCGGTCATGCGGCAGCACGACGACTCTGGATTTGAAAACTACATTATTGAAAATGTAGCAAAAAAAGAAACTTTACGCGTCCCGAGGTTCTTGTTTGAGATCTTTCGCGCGTCGCTACAGCAACTATTAAGATCTGAAGAGTCTAGTGAAGAGTCAGTGAGCTTCAAGGGTAAGGTGAAGTTCAGGCTAGAAAGCACCAGTCAGGGATTGTCGATCGCGACTGTAGACAAGCGTGAAGGAGCTGATGGATTTTTGACGCTGACCAGGGAAGCAGCCGAGGCATTGAATGGATTACTTCATGACTCGCGACTAAGGCATGGAAGCGACGTGTTGAGCCGAATTCTTGCCTATCACAGGCTATTTAAATTCACTTTTGCAGAAGGAAGTGACAGCTTAAATAGCGGTCTTTCCCTTCGTACTGATGTCCTTAGTCAGGTGGAGGATTACGTTCCTCCCGTGGGGCATCGTGCCGGACAGATAAAGGTCTCAGCAGATGAAAAGACTGCCGTCGCCCGGGGCAAAGGGGTCGCCACCTCATCTGACGTTAAGACAAAAGAACTAAAGTCTTTTAAGAGTCGCCTTGGGGAAAGAAGCGCATCTAAAGCTTGGTCCGTCGATTATCAGGCGCTTTTTGGCTCTCCAGACCAGAGGGCGGCAGACCGTCAGCCAAAAGTGAACTCCGCCGACGGTGGCAAGCGCGATGGCGCTGCTAAACATGCGTGGGCTCTGCCTCTTTTGGCCTCCGAAGTTAAAAATATGCGAGGGAAGACTCTGCGCTGTGAGCTTTCCGCAGAAGATATTCAGCTGATGCGTGAGACTTTTCTTGCTGGAGCGGATACGGAATATTTTCTTGGATTTGATTTGATTGATGTTATTTACAAGAATTCTTCTGGGAAGCTTAAAACATTCAGATTTCCTCTTTACTATGCTCCGGTCAACATTTCCGAATCAGGTCGCCAGATTTTACTTGAAGGTGATGGTGACTTCAGAATTTATTTAAATCACCTAGCGTTAGCCACACTGGTGCAGTCGTTTTCTGATGAAGCAAATGTGGATGCAGCTGTCGACCAGTTTTTTCGCACGATACTTGCCCAGCGTATTGATCATGATGGACGAGTAGGACGCATCTATCTTTCAAGGCAGCTACCAGTAGCCGATGAGATATTTCAACGAACTCGCGAAATTATGCTCGGAAACCCAGGGGAAAATGGCAAAGGTGGGCTCCTATCAGCGATGAATATCGTCGGCGCTGAGTGCGATACCGAAAGCGTTTGTGTCTACAAAGCCTCAAAAATTGTAGGGCCACTTCAGAGATCGCTTGAGCTTGACCTTGAGATGATGCAAGACCTCGCAAATCGCAGTCCGGAAAAGTTTGCCAAGACATTACCTGGAAGGTTTTTAAGTACAACTTTTAAGGATGTAACGAAATCTGGACGATTGTTCTGCGATCGCCCCATGACACCGGTTTTTCGTCCCCAAAGTACCAGGCGTTTGATGGAGAAACTGAATGCTCACGATGTCGTATTACTAGAAGGTCCCCCAGGTACAGGCAAAACATTTACCATCATGAACTTACTGATTCATGCTGTTTGCACTGGACAACGTGTTCTGATCGTTAGTGATGCCGAAGCTGCGCTGCATGCCTTGAATGAAAAAATAGTCGAATATCTTGAGTCAGGTGTCCACGATCACGGCAGCGATCCGGTTGCATTGTGGAAGCGTGCCGTCCAATTAGTTGATAAATTAGGTGGCGGACACGGGGACTTAAGTCTTTGGTGTCGTACGATCGAAGACTGCCTTGGCCTAGGTGATAGTCGTGAAATAGCTGGCCAAGCAGCTGTAAAAGCTGCTGATCTAAAGGCAATTGAGTCAATCGATCAAGCAATTGCTCGCGTAAAATCAATGATTGGCAAGGTGATGGATGCCCGCGTTGGTCCGAAAACAGATATCAGAAAACGCGTCAGTCCTAAACGTGGGCATGCCACCACCATTAATGACATTGATGCTTTTGTTTCATTTCTGAAGTTTATGGGTGGCCGTAGTGAAACTTCAAAGTCATCTAAACTCTCGCGAGCTTTAGTTCGCGACTTTGTACTCGGTCGAGAATATCTGAGTCAGACCAAAGATCAAGATATGTACGAGATCTTTGCTATTCCTGAGACCGTAACCTCTCAACACACTCAGTATATAGAACAAGCATTGAAGACCGTTACCAAACTTTTGGAACTAAAGCCTAAGTCAGTGGATGAATTGACCCGCGTTATTGGATCGCCTGCAGAAAGCCGCGTCAATCGTCATTTGTTTGAGATTTGGTCCAGGATTTTTCCCCAGGGCGAAACTGGTTTAAAACAGGCCGTTCGTATGATTGGCAGTATAATTCGTCATCCAGGAAAACCTCATTTAAGGAAGCTCCATTCACTCCTCGCTTCGCAGCTTAAAATTTTACGAGCTGCCGATGCTTTTGAAAAAGGCGTATGGCGTCAGCTTCAAATCATCCATGAAGCTCTGGGTCCAGGCTACAAGGGTGCTGTCCCTCTGTCTCTTGAGGTTTGTCGTTTCGCAACCACATCCAGTTTTACCTTTGGACACTCCGTAGACAGTATGCCAAGCGTTCAGGAGTTGCTTGAGCAATTACAGGAGCTTGATCGTAGGCGGAGCGAGGAAGTTAGGAAGACATTTATAGCCCGCCTCGCAGCTATCGTGACCACTGCTCAAGAGTCAAATCAGGGTCATAGCAACGCATTGACATCGATTAGCGGGATGCTTCATGGCCTTAAAGGTCAAGAGTCTCTCGATGCGGCCAGTGGTGCATGGCGTGAATTGCAGGAGAAGTTAATCGGAACCTTTCCGGTTTGGATGTGCCGCAAGCAAGCCGTATCTTTTCTGTTTCCGTGTAAAGCAAAACTTTTTGATTTAGTGATTGTTGACGAGGCGACTCAGTGTCGCGTTGATGACGCGTTGCCGCTGATGTTAAGGGCTCGCAAGTTCATGGTTGTCGGCGACGACAAGCAGACTGTCCTGGCAAAGAATAGCGTGATCGATGACTATTTATTCACCGAATTCAACCTAGACGAGCATCTACGTGGAACTCAGGCCCGCGGCATTAAAGGAGGCGGTAGCCACATCTTTGGTCTGGTCAAGGGCATAAAGGAAGCTAGTGTGATGCTTGATGAGCACTACCGTTGTCCTCCAGATATTATCGAGTATTCAAATCGTTATGTTTACAACAGCGAACTAAGGGTGATGCAGTGGCGTCAAGCGGGAGAGCCAAAAGCCATGACGGTTGATTGGTCCGAAAGATCAAAACCGGAGAGCCAGCGTCTTGAAAATGGTCAGTTTAAAGGGATTGAAACTGACATGGTCGATCGGTACTTGGATTGGGTCGCAAATAAGATCAAGGAAATAGAAAAAGAAACCGGTAAACGCATCAACATGGAGACAGATGTAGCACTTGTCTATTTCCTCCTTAAAAATGAGCCTTACATAAAATCAAGAAAAACAGCATTCCTCGACAAACTAGGGCGTGGAACAGACGTTTTAGATGGCGCCGGTGCAGCTCTGCAAGGTAAGGAGCGTCCCTACATCTTCTACCTCTGGGATATAAATCGAGGCAATATGATGGCATTCCGTCAAGGCGATGATCCAGATAAGCGCAAAGCAGAGCTCAATGTTCTCATGAGTCGTCCAAAACGTAGGGCTTATCATTATCTCCACAAGCGGTTTGAGGAGCTTGATCATGAAAAGGCGAGTATTTCAGACTTTCTTTGGCGTGCATGGAAAAGGCAGGAAGAAGGCGAGCAAAAGAAAGAATTTATCGAAAGAACCCGTGCGCCTGGGCCTGAGTTTTTCCCCTGGCGGCGCTCCTCTGGGCAGCTCATGGTGTCAGTGCTAAATCATGTTCTCCAAAAATCTGCGACGACGATTGATAAAAGCAAGATTCAAACGGGCGTTGTCGTTGGTGATCCTCGCTTCAAAATTGACGTCGTCATTGGAGCCTCTGGAAAACAGCGGCCAAGTATCGGAATCGTTGACTTGTGCGGCTTTGACTGGCACGAGAAGTGTGCCGATGACATCGTGGATTATTACTTTCAACTCTGTCGTGCAGAGCCAAAACTTCGCCCCGTATTTTTATTCCTTCATGAGGTGGCAGATCAAAGATCTCGCGGGTTTACGCGTCTAACTCACTGGATCTCCAGTCAGAAAAAATAGGAAAGATTGTAAACTGCCCGACTTAATTGTTTTTTCCTAGATAGAACGGAGCAAATTCTTTGGGTGGTAGGTCGTTGGCCCACTCATCTGGCTATGGTGCTTTGTAACAATAAGCTAAATCGCGACTT